>DATCXA010000758.1:0-3231 GCA_036566085.1 Propionibacteriaceae bacterium | reverse complement strand
AGCCAACTATCGTCCGGGTCCTGTGCTGTAGGACTCCCTTCCACTGTGCGTACCTATCTGCTGCTGGCGGCGGCGGAGTTTCGGCGATACAGCACCTATCGGTTAGCCATCCTGGCCGGCATCACCACGCAGTCGGTGTTTGGGTTCATCAGAGTCAGCGTCTTGTTTGGGGCCATTTCCTCCGCCGGTGGCACGCTGGCCGGCTACAACCAGCAGTTGGCTTCCACCTACGTCTGGCTAGGCCAGGCGCTGCTCGCCCCGATCGCGTTGTTCGCATGGATCGATATTGCCGAGCGCGTCAGCAGCGGTGACATCGCCGTCGACTTCGCCCGACCGGTGGACCTGCAGCTCGCCTGGTGGGCGCGTGACCTGGGCCGTGCGTCGTTCCAATTGCTGGCCCGCGGCCTGCCGCCGCTGTTCATTGGCGCCGTCACCATCGGCCTGGCCCTGCCGGCCTCCTGGAGCGCCTATCCGCTGGGTGTGATGAGCCTGTTCCTCGCTATTTCGATCAGCTTCACACTCCGGTTTCTGGTCAACTTGATCGCCTTCTGGACGTTCGACGTACGGGGATTCATTGGGCTTTACGTGGTCATTGTCGGTCCGTTCAGCGGCCTATTGATTCCAGTTCACCTCTTTCCGAAATGGCTGCGAATCATGGCCTACACCACGCCATTTCCATCCATGTTTCAGACACCGATCGACGTGCTGTCCGGCTGGGTTCTCGGCTGGGCCGCCGCAGGTCTCGTTGCCAGCCAGCTCGCATGGCTGCTCGCCCTCGTCGGCCTGGCCAGAGTGGTGCAGTGGCGGGCCGCCCATCGACTGGTGGTGCAGGGTGGCTGAACTTTCGACCGGCGAGGTTTATCGGATCCTCCTCGGCTCCCGGATCCGCAGCCAGTTGGCCTATCGGACCAGCTTCTGGCTAAACGTCGCGACCTCGGTCGGCATTGGGCTGGTGGAGTTCATCGAGATTTACGCGATCTTTTCCAACGTGCCTGTTTTCGGCGGTCTCGATTTGAGACAGAGCGCGCTGGTCTTCGCCCTCGGCAATATGGGGTTCGCGCTCGCGGACACGATCTTTGGCCAGCTTGACACGATTCCCAGCTACCTGCGTATGGGTCGGCTGGAGGTTCTCCTCGCACGGCCCATGCCGTTGCTGCTGCAGCTCGTCACGTCCGAGGTTCAGCTGCGCCGACTGGGCCGTCTCGCCGTCGGAGTACTGATCGTCATCATCGTGCTCCCTGGGCTTGACCTCAGTTATACCGCTGGCACGGTCTACCTGCTCGCGGTCACCCCGTTCGTCGGAGCGGCCATCTATGGTGCCTCCTTCGCCATGGCCGGTGGCTTGCAGTTCTTCCTCATCGACGGGCCCGAGTTCACCTCGGCATTCGTCTACGGCGGCGCCTATGCGGGTCAGCTCCCCGGTAGCGTGTTGATCACACCGATCCGCATCTTGTTCACCTTCGTCTTTCCGGCGACCGTTACCGCGTACCTTCCGGCTTTGCTGATCATGGGACTCCCAGGACCGAGGTTCCTCCCTGCCTGGCTCGGTTGGTTTGCGCCGGTGTTCGCGATCTGGGCTTGGCTGCTGGCATGGCTGGCGTGGCGTGCCGGTATTCGCAAATTCACCGGGGCAGGAGGCTGAGATGTCAACCGAACCAATCGTCCAACTGGAGGACCTACGCCGTTCGTTCACGGTACGGAAGAAGGTTGGCCGGCTGCGCCGGCAAACGAAGGTGGTGCACGCCGTCGACGGGATCACTGCATCGATCCAGCCAGGGGAGGCGGTGGGTTATATCGGAGCGAACGGTGCCGGGAAGTCCACCACGATCAAGATGTTGACCGGCATCCTTGTTCCCTCAAACGGGCGGGTCCGAACCTGTGGTTACGATCCGGTGCCGCAGCGTCGGCGGCTGGCTCGAGAAATCGGAGTGGTTTTCGGACAGCGCAGCCAGCTCTGGTGGGACCTGCCACTACGCGACTCATTCCGCATCCTGGGTGCGATCCATCGGCTGCCGACCGAGGAGGTCACTGTCCGGACCGAGCAGCTGGTTGACCACCTCGGACTGGCTGACCTACTGGACACGCCCGTACGCCAGCTCTCGCTGGGCGAGCGCATGCGAGGCGAGGTGGCGGCGGCCTTGGTCCATCGCCCCCGGCTGTTGGTGCTGGACGAACCCACCATTGGTCTGGACATGATCAGCAAGGAGCGGCTGCGCCATTTTCTGATTGCCGAGCGGGCCGAGTTCGGCACCACGTTGCTGTTGACCACGCACGACATGGGTGACATCGAAAGGCTCTGCGACCGGGTGCTCGTGATCGACCGCGGCCGCCGCGTCTTCGACGGGACGCTACCCAGTTTGGCCGAGCGCGTGGCGCTACAGCGTGTGCTCGTGGTCGATCTGCCGGAGCCGAGCCCAGACCTCCAAGTGAGCGCGGCCGCTCATATCGGCAGCGATCTTGATGGCCAGCGGCAGCGGCTGGCCTTCAGCCCCAAGGAGACCACAGCAGCGAGGGTGCTTGCCGAAGTCACTGCGGTGACCGAGGTGGTCGACCTGACCCTGGAGGAGCCGGCAATCGAGGACATTGTCCGGACCTTGTATGGAGTCGGCTGATCGCGTAACGAAAAGGCCCCTCAGTCGATGAGACTGAGGGGCCTTTCGGCGGTGGGGGATCAGGCGACGATTGAGCTCTCGTCCGGCATGAGCAGCCAGGCGACGAGGTAGATCAGGATCTGCGGCCCGGGGAGAAACAGGCTGGCCACGAAGAGGATGCGCACGATGGTGGGGTCGAGATTGAATCGGCGAGCGATTCCGGAGCACACGCCCGCGATGATCCGGTCGTCATGAGGGCGGTAGAGCGTCATGTCGAATTGTCCTTCCTGGACGGCCAAAGCTTTCTGAATTACTTCTACTTTGCCGCACCAATTCGCCGCCAATCGCCAGATTGCTGGCCACGTCCGGGTCCTACTCAGGGCCCAAGACGTGCCTTCCCTGAGACAGATTCCGCTGCTGCACCAAAAAGGTTGACCAACGACACATCGCTATCGACGGCACGACCCGCTCAGGACTGAGAAGATGTGCCGGTGGACTTCCCCCGGCGAGCGCTTCTTGAAGAGCCTGACGACGTTGAGTCGTATGTGGCAAGGCGGTCGCGTGGCTTCACTCCAGCCGACAACACCGACCAATTGGTGGTGCGTCCGGCGCGTGCCGCGCAAGCCCCCGAGCCGACGAC
>DATCXA010000749.1:0-4452 GCA_036566085.1 Propionibacteriaceae bacterium | reverse complement strand
CTTGGCCGGGGTGGCGGGAGCACTTCTAGCCCCCCTGTACGGTGTGTTCCCCGGCAACGGCGCCACCGCCTTGGTGCTGGGCTTCAGCGCCGTGGTACTCGGCGGGATGGGCTCGTTGGCAGGTGCGTTCATTGGCTCGGTGCTCATCGGGCTCGTGCTCACGCTGT
Source organism: Propionibacteriaceae bacterium (assembly GCA_036566085.1). GTDB lineage: Bacteria > Actinomycetota > Actinomycetes > Propionibacteriales > Propionibacteriaceae > Microlunatus. The sequence continues at coordinate 4,285 of DATCXA010000749.1, read as the reverse complement.
GCACCGTCTATCTCTCACCCCAGTATGCAGTCACGTATGCCTTCGTCATTCTCCTGGTCGTCCTGTCAATCAAGCCTCGAGGAATATTTGGGGCCCAGGTCCGAGAATTCTGAGGTCTGTGTCAATGAGCTGACCACACCCCAGCCTCTGAGATTTGTTTGATGAATGGAGTATGCGAATGAGCAGAGCGCCAATAATCGAGATCTCCGGAGTGTCGAAGAGCTTCAAGCACGTTCAGGCGCTCAACGACGTCTCCCATCAGATGCACGCGGGCTCGGTGTCCGGCTTCGTGGGCGCGAACGGGTCTGGAAAGTCGACCTTCGTCTCGGTCATCCTGGGTGTTCAACGTCCGGATCACGGAGCGGTACGGCTCGCTGGCCAAGACATCACCAATCGACCGTTGAAGCACAGGTCCCGTCGCGGCATCTCGGTTGCCTTCCAGACACCTCGGCTCTTCGAGAGTCTCACCGTGGACGAGAACCTGGCGTTTGCTCTCCGGATGAAGCGCTGTGATTCCTCAATCCTCGCCGGAGAAGGGCAGCGGCTTCTCGACACCTTCAAGATGACCCCGCACCGTCACAAGTTGGCGGGGTCCCTGTCTGGAGGCCAACGTAAGCTCGTGGAGCTCATCCGGGCCATGATCGTCGAGCCTCAGGTCCTTCTTGTCGACGAGCCGGAGGCCGGTGTCAACGTCTCGCTGCGTGGCCTGATCGCGGGTGAGCTGAAGCGCCTCGCCGAAAGCGGATGCGCCGTCGGGGTTGTGAGCCATGAGATTCCTTGGTTGTTGGAGATCGCCGACTCCATCAACCTCTTTCGGGTGGGAGAAATTGCGTGGAGCGGGCCGCCCGCCGAAATCGGTCGCGACATGACACTGCTGCGGGGTTTGGTGAGCTGATGAGCGTCGAACAGTCTCCGACGTCCAATGCCGTCCTGTCGGCTGAGGAGATCGTCACCGGTTATGGCCGGGGCCCGAACATCGTTCATGGTGTGTCTATCTCGTGTCACGAGTCTCAGGTCACCCTGGTACTGGGACCTAATGGCTCCGGAAAGTCGACACTCCTGCGGTGCATCGCCGGGCTGCTGCCTGCCCGCTCGGGTTCGGTAACGCTCAAGGGCCGAAACATCACCCCGTGGGCATGCCATGACCGGGTCGGGCTCGGGGTCGCGTTCATTCCGCAGGAGCACACCGTGTTCACTGAGATGAGCGTGTACGAGAACTTGCTCATGGGTGCATGGTCGATACACGGCCATCAGGCCAAGCGTCGCAGCGTTGATGCCGCCTGCGAGGCGGTCCCGTTGATCAAGCCTCTTCTCAAGGTGAATGCCGGCCTTTTGAGCGGCGGGCAGCAGCGACTGCTGGAAGTGGCGCGCGGGATCGCAACCGGCGCGAAGCTATTGATCTTCGACGAGCCGACTGCCGGCGTCGCCCCGGCGGACGCTGACAGATTGGCGGAGATCATCGGCAACTTGACCTCCAGCGATGTCACGGTTCTGCTCGTGGAGCAGAACATCGACCGGGCTCTGACCATTGCCGACTATGTCTATACGCTGATGTCTGGAAGAAATTCGCACCAGGGTCCCGTCACAGAGATCGCCGCACGCATGGACGACATCGTCCGGGAATGGACCCTCGGTCCCCAGGGAGCCCTCAATGAAAGCCGGTAACCTGCGCTCTTTCGCAATATGGTTTCTTCCGATTCTGGTCATCTGCCCCGGAATCCTGCTCGTCACGAGCGGCGACGTTGCTGTTCGGGTGCTCTACCTCGGGCTGGCCACGATTTCCTGGCGATTCTTGGCTGCCCGCCTGGGCGTCTTTTCCTTCGGACACATCGGGTTCGTCGTGCTCGGGGCGTATGCGTCCGCGCTGTGCATGACCAAGCTCGGGCTCGGGTTCGTGCCGGCCACCTTGTTGACCCTTGTCATCGTCGGTGTGTCAGGTCTGGTCATGGGCTTGATAAGCATGAAGATTCGGGGGATCTTCTACGTCATCCTGACCTACGGATTCCTCCAGCTGATCGTCGATCTAGCCAATGGAACCCCACAGTTGACCGGCGGCGGATTCGGCATGGCCGTGCCCCAGGTCTTTCCAACCCTCGGTCCGGACCAGTGGAAGAACTACTTCGTGCTGGGCCTGATCCTGGTCCTCGTCTGGTTTGCCGGCGAATACATCGTTGCTCACAGTCACCTCGGAACAAATCTCGCCGCGATCCGGGACGACGAGGACGAAGCGCGAGTGCTCGGCATGAACACTTTGATGTGGAAGTCCACGACCAATGCCTACGTCGCTGTCTGGGGGGGTCTGGCCGGCGCCTTCTATGGAAACTTCGTCGGCTACATCACGCCGGTCATGGGTCAAGACGTCGTTCAGGGCATGGTCATCGCGTTTGCGGTGATCGGTGGACTGCACAGCCTGGCCGGCGTCGGCATCGCAACAGTCGGCCTCGTGATCCTCCATTCCGAGCTTCAGGCCACCGCCCAGGCATACAGCGAGGTCGCGATCGGGGTGGCCGCCCTCGTGGCTGTCGTGATGTTCCCCACTGGGCTGGCCGGTCTGGCTCGATCGGTCCAGGCGGCGGTGCGGTCTCGCACCCGGGGGAGGGACGACGAGGGCGAGGTTCAACGCAGCGACGCTCCTCTTCAGAAGGTGGCCACATGACGGTCACGAAGGTCGGGAGTTCAGCAGTCACTTGTGGAGGAGCATCATGACCATTCCCACCTACGGTCACGTGATCGATGGGCGCTCAGTGAGTGGCTCGGACGGGTTCTTGGATGTCCTGAACCCTTCCGACGGCGAGATCATCGCCCACGTCGCTCGAGGCGGTGTCGCGGACGTCGAGTCGGCCGTGGCGTCAGCCAGATCCGCACAGATGGAGTGGGCAGCGCTCCCGCCCTCGCATCGCGGCCGCGTCTTACGGGCGCTGGCTGACGTCATCGGTGCCCATGCTGACGAGCTCACTAGTCTTGAGGTGCGAGACACGGGCAAGCTGCCCCGTCAAGCCCGAGGCGTTGTGGAGTCCACGCGGCGATCGTTCGAGTTCTACGCCGGTGTCGTCGAGACCCTCGGTGGTCGAACGATCCAGAGCAGTCGTGAGGCACTGAACTACACGCTTCTCGAGCCGGTCGGGGTCACGGGGCACATCGTGCCGTGGAACTACCCCCTCTCGATGACCGCACGGTCGGTCGCTCCGGCGCTCGCGGCCGGGAACTCGTGCGTGGTCAAACCGGCCGAGGACGCGCCACTAGGTGTTCTACGGCTCGCCGAGCTCGCGGTGAAAGCAGGGTTGGCGCCGGGCCTGCTCAACGTTGTGACCGGGCTGGGCATCGAGGCGGGCGCAGCGCTGGCAGCGAGTCAGCACTTGGGGCACATGACCTTCACCGGCTCCGTCGAGGTGGGGCGATTTATCGCCAAGAGCGCCGGCGAGAACCTGTACCCCTGCACGCTCGAGCTGGGTGGCAAGTCGCCATTGATCATCTTCGATGACGCTGACCTGGACGCGGCCATACCGGCAGCGGTCTCCTCGATCACGAGCAACGCCGGGCAGACCTGCACCGCGTGCTCACGGCTGCTGGTGGCGCAGAGTGTGCGCGACACCGTGATCGAGCGCCTCAGGGCACGATTCGACGCCATCAAGGTGGGGCCCGCGTCCGACAGCGTCGGCATGGGGCCGCTGATCTCGAGGAAGCAGTTGCAGCGGGTGGAGCAGTTCATCGAGCGAGGTCGCGACCACGCGACACTTGTCAGTGATCCCGAGCTGAACGGGGCCGCGGCGGGCAACGGCGGCTTCTTCGTCAGGCCGGCTCTTTTCGATGATGTCGACGCTCAATCGGAGCTGGCTCAGGAAGAGATCTTCGGCCCGGTGCTCGTCACGATCCCGTTCAGCAGCGAAGCCGAGGCGATTGCCCTGGCCAATCACTCCAAGTACGGGCTGTCCAGCTCTATCTGGACGCGGGACGTCGGTCGGGCGCACCGGGTCGCGGCCAGCCTTGAGGTGGGTCTCGTCGGGGTGAACCGCGGCGGAGCCAGCGCCGTCGAGCTGCCGTTCGGCGGGGTCAAGGAGTCCGGATTCGGTCGGGAGAAGGGTGTCGAGGCGCTGCAGACGTACAGCCGCGTGAAGACCGTGTCCGTGACGACGGCATGCTGACGCTTTCGACCACAGAGGTCCGCAGGACGCTCCTGCGTGCACTTCGCAGCGTTCACGTGGCCGAGGGCAGCATCGACGGAGCCTGCGACGTCCTCTTCGGTGCCGTCGAATCCGGCGACTGCAACCTTGACGATGTTGTGTCG
>DATCXA010000737.1:0-5852 GCA_036566085.1 Propionibacteriaceae bacterium | reverse complement strand
GGTGCGAATCGCAGCCATGCTGGCTCACCAAAACGGTCGGCTTGTGTACCCGAAGGACGTGCGGCACGACGGCATGAAAAGCACGCAGCCAGTCAGCGTCAGTGGCGCCCGGGGGGAGCGCGATGTTCACCGCTGTGCCCTCTGCTCCTCGGCCGCCGATCTCGTTGGGAAAACCAGTTCCAGGGAAGAGGTACGCCGGCGTCTCGTGCAGGCTGACCGTCATCACCCGTGGCTCCTCATAGAAGATTGCCTGAACGCCGTCCCCGTGATGGACGTCCACGTCGACGTAGCCCACTCGGTCACATCCGTTGTCCAGCAGCCAACGGATGGCAACCGCGACGTCGTTGTAGACACAGAAGCCGCTGGTATAGCCCGGCATTGCGTGATGTAGGCCGCCGCTGATATTGCAACCGCGCTGCACATCGCCGGTCCACACCCTGCGTGCCGCCTCGACGCTGGCCATAGTGACCCAAGCGGCGATCTCATGCATTCCGGGAAAGACCGGGTTGTCGCTGGTTCCGAGCCCATACTGCTGGTTCGGTTCGCCGCGCTGCACGGCGGCGATGTAATCGGATGTGTGAACGGTCTCCAGCAACGCAAGATCAATATCGGGTGGCGGCACGATCTTCAGCCGGTCGAGAATGCCAAGCTGGCGGGCTAGGGAGATCGTGTTGGTCACTCGGCCCGGCGCCATCGGATGATCGGGCCCGAAGTCGTACTTGGTGAGATCGTCAGAAAAAACGAGCAGCCCGCTCATCCGCCGCCGCCCGGTTTGCCCTGCTGGTTGTTCTCGCGAGCAGCAGCGGCAAGTTCCCGGCTGCGGTCGCGAGCGGCTTCCATGGCAACGAGAAAGGCCGCTCGCACCTTGTGATCTTCGAGCTGACGTATTGCGGCAGTTGTAGTGCCGCCCGGTGAGGTGACGCGCTCCCGCAATACAGTCGGATGCTCCCCGGTTTCACGCAGCAGCTTGGCCGACCCGAGCATCGTCTGGACTACGAGCTCGGTTGCAGTGCTCCGCGGCAGGCCCAAATGGACGCCTGCCTCGATCATGGCCTCAACCACAAAGAACAGGTACGCCGGACCCGTGCCTGAAATGGCGGTCACGGCGTCCTGGTATCGCTCCGGCACGGTGATCACTCGTCCCGTAGCGGACAAGATCTCGGTCACCCGGTCAAGATGATCTTGCGTACTGTGCGATCCCGGAGAAATGGCGGCCATTCCCTCATCCACCTGAGCCGGCGTATTCGGCATGACTCGCACGACAGCTACTCCTTCCGGCAAGCGAGATTCGATGAAGGCGCTGTCGACACCCGCCGCAAGCGACACCACAAGGGCGCCCGGCTTGATCGCCGGCGAGATCTCCGCGAGCAAGTCACTCATGTCCTGCGGCTTGACTACCAGGAGCACCGTTTCGGCATCGGCCAAAGCCTTGGCGTTTTCTCGCATCTGGATGCCGTAACGGACAGTCAGCTCCTGCCGCCGTTCTGGCCTGCGGTGGCTTGCAACAATTTGATCAGGATGCCAGCCGGCCCGGAGCAGACCTGAGAGCACGGTCTCCCCCATAACGCCGACGCCCAAGATGGCCAGCGGATGACCGCTGGACGCCAAATTCGTTGCTGTCACAGTGTTCCAGCCTGCCCGCCAGCCACCAGCTGGCTGCTGACCAGCTCGGCGATCTGCACGGCGTTCAGTGCGGCGCCCTTACGCAGATTGTCGTTCGAGATGAACATGATCAAACCCTTATCAGGCGGCGCAGCTTGATCGGCGCGAATTCGCCCGACGAAGCTCGGGTCCTGGCCGGCCGCATCCAGCGGCGTCGGTACGTCCATGAGCCGAACGCCCGGGGCGCCGGCCAACAACTCGGTGGCTTGCTCGGAGGTCAGGTCGGCGTCGAACTCGGCGTGAACGGCGAGGGAATGCCCGGTGAAGACGGGCACGCGTACGCAGGTGACAGACACGCGAAGATCAGGAATGTGCAAGATCTTCCGCGACTCATTGCGGAACTTCTGCTCCTCGTCGGTTTCACCGGTACCGTCCTCGACCAGTGAGCCTGCGAGGGGAAGGACGTTGTACGCGATCGGCTTGAGGTACTTGTTCGGCTTGGGGAAGTCGAGAGCGTGACCGTCAATGGTCAGCTCCCTGGCCCGATCGACGACCGCCTTGGCCTGACCATCGAGTTCATCGACCCCGTCGCCACCTGATCCTGACACCGCCTGATAGGTCGCGACTTGGAGGCGTACCAGGCTGGCGGCGCGATGCAATGGGGCGAGTACCGGCATCGCTGCCATGGTGGTGCAATTCGGGTTGGCGATGATGCCCTTAGCCGGGCGGATCGCATCCTCCGGGTTGACCTCGGAGACCACGAGTGGAACGCCCGGATCCATCCGCCACGCGGAGGAGTTGTCGATCACGATCGCGCCCGCGGCCGCCACTTTGGGCGCAGTGATCCGCGAGGCGGCCTTGCCCATCGAGAAGATGGCGAGGTCGAGCCCGGTGAAGTCGGCGGTGTCGGTGTCCTCGACGACGATCCCGTCATCGCCCCAAGGGAGGCGTCGGCCCGCTGATCGAGCCGATGCGAAGAACCGCACATCCGTGAACGGGAAGGGGCGCTGCTCGAGCAGGCTCCGCATGACGCCGCCCACCTGACCCGTGGCGCCGAATACCCCTACACGCATGCCGACAAGCCTAAGTCCTGGCTGCAGATAGCCTTTTCTATTCCCAGACACGCCATGTCTTGGGCAGACGTCCTGCTACTTGCGCACGAGTAGTCGTCAAGGTAGATCCGCCCAACTAGCGCCCCGGGCAGCAGGTCTCTGCGGTCTGCGTCCCAATGCGACGCTGCTGCCTTTTCCTCCCTTGCGGGCTAATCGCATGCTGCCCTAGGGTGCATTTGTGGCGTGACCTAGATCACGGTGAGCGCAGCAGCGAACTCGCCGGAAGGGAGCCAAGCATGGCTGTTACTGACGTGGTAGAGCTCGAGGAAGAGGTCGGCTCCCAGCGGGAGGGCCATAGGCCACTAATGTCATTCTCGTCGATCCTGATGATGAACGTCGGGTTTTTCGGCGTTCAATTCAGCTTCGGCTTAACGCAAACAGCAGTAAATCCATTATTCACTTTCATCGGCGCCAAGCCGGAGCAATTGCCTATCCTTAACTTGGCTGGACCGGTGACCGGTCTATTTATCCAGCCGCTAATCGGTGCAATGAGCGACCGAAGCTGGAGTCCCAGGTGGGGTCGGCGGCGCCCATTTATCTTAGCGGGCGCTTTCCTCTGTGTGATCATCTTGCTGCTATTTCCGTTCGTCTCGACTCTGTGGCTGGGCGTGCTCTGTCTCTGGCTCCTTGACGCCGGCAACAACACCTCAATGGAGCCTTACCGAGCGTTAATCTCCGACAAGCTGCCAAAATCCCAGCTTGCGCGCGGTTTCCTGACCCAAAGTTTGTTCACTGGCGCTGGCGCCGTGTTGGCCAACCTATCTTTGTTTATTTTCCAGAAGCTATTGGGCGGCACTGCCGCAAATGGCGTGCCGTACTGGGTTTACACCTGCTTCGCGCTCGGCGCCGTATGCATTCTGGTAACAGTGCTCACGGCGATGCTGCGCACGAAGGAAATTCCTCCGTCGGAGGAAGAGCTTGCTGAGCTTCGTGCAGCGCCCAGAGGAGTGGGGCACTTTGTCTCCGACATCGCGGCGGCCGTGCGAGAGATGCCCGTCAGTATGCACAAGATCGGTTTGGTGTTCGTCTTCCAGTGGTACGCCATGTTTATCTACTGGCAGTTCGTGGCCGTGAGCGTTGGCGAATCGGTGTTCAACACCGCACCTGAGCAGCCGGGATGGGACGCGGCGGTTGGTTGGTCTGGCTTGATGAACGCCACCTACAACTTCTTTACGATGGTCACGGCTCTGTTCCTGGTGATCTTCTGCCAGCGCTACGGCGGTAAACGTGTGCACGCTGTCTGCTTGGGGCTCGCGGCAGTGTCGCTGGCAGCCCTGTCGCAAATCAGTAGTCAGTGGCTCTCACTGGTTCCGATGATCGGCTTGGGCATTTGTTGGGCCAGTATGGTCGGGGTTCCTTATCTTATGGTCGCGAGCATGGTGCCAAGAGCTCGCACGGGCGTCTACATGGGCATTCTCAACATGATGATCGTTGTTCCGATGCTCGTGGAGACTTTCACTTTCGGCTGGATCTTCAAACACCTGTTGGGTGGAAAGGGCACCAACGCGATATTGGTCGCCGGCATCCTGCTCGGCCTCGCTGCATTGGCGATGCTCTGGGTAAATCCTCCGCATGCCAGCGAAGAATCCGATTTCATGCCTCTTGGGCGCCACCACATCAGCGTTTATGAGCGCGTTATCGTCGGTTCGGACGGAACCGAGGCTTCACTCTACGCGGTCAACCGGGCCCATGCCGTGGCGGCAGAAGCGGACTCCCACGTTTTAGTGGTGTCCGCCTACAATCCAGGTTCGGCACCCGCAAGCCCGGTTCCAGTCGGGGCTCGACGAGAGCTCTATGGCAAGGAGGCGGCGCTGCACGCCCTGCATGTGGCCATTCAATATCTGACTTCCGACCGAGTGCGCAGCGTCGATACAAAGATGGTGGCCGGAGATCCGGCGGATGCGCTGCTTGAGGCCGCAGGCTCAGATCCGAGGAGTCTTATCGTGGTCGGGAACCGCGGACTGGGAGCCGCGGCAGGTCATGAGCTCGGCTCCGTTCCATCGGAAGTCGTGCACCGGGCACAGTGTGACGTACTGATCGTCCAAATCCCGGAGGACGCCGAGAGCGAGTTCACCTAACGCTTCTTCGGAGCACCCACGGGCTCAGCGCACAACAACCACCGGGCAAGCCGAGTGGGCAACGAGATGCTGGCTGACCGAGCCCAACAGCATGCCGGCGAAGCCGCCGTGGCCGCGGGACCCGACCACCAGCAGATCGGCCCCTCCGGACAACTCGATGAGCACCTTGGCAGGATTTCCCGCCTCGATCGAGCTCGTCACGTCCACTGCCGGTTTCCGTTCCTCTAGGTCAGCAGTCAGCCGCTCGAGCACCGCCTGCGCGTCACGCGCCGGCTGGCTCTCGTAGCCCTCGGGTGGCAGCTGTCCATATGGCGGGCTCTGCGGCAACGGTGGCCCATGCCAGATCATGACGGCCTTGAGGGATGCACCATGATGCGCGGCTTCGTCGTACGCCCATCGCAGAGCAGCTCGACTGCTGTCCGACCCGTCTACACCGACAACGATCTGCTTGATCTCGGTCATGCGGTCACCTTATCGCTGACCGGCTTCTCGGGGTCTACGTGCAATGCCACAGACCTTGCCAAGCTGCTCATCGTCCATACGTGTAGTCCGGACCAAGCGGCGCTCGTTAGTCGGAGCTCTCACGAACCTGGAGCGATCCTGCACCACCAAGAGCTTGCGAGTGGCCAAGCCAGGTAATTGCCCGCGATGAACACGCGATGGACAAGAGATTTTGTTGCATTTTATGCGATGCGAGAAAAAACTTCTGCACATGTGTCAAACTGAGTCTCGTGGGAAACTCCAGGCGTGTGGACAACGCACTATCAAGGGACTCAGAGCGGTTGCTGGCAGTCGGTTCGGTTACCCAGTCCGATCAACTTGCTGTCGAGCTAGTCCAACCGCCCGACACGCCCGCAGCAATACTGATCAAGTGGCCGGCGAAGCCAACCGTCACCGATCCGGCGAAGCTTACGTCGACTATTGCCGCGATCGTACGCGTCTTGGGTACGGCGCAAATTGAGCTGGCCGCCCGCCGCGCGGCTGGACTTTAGCGGCTGGACTTCAGCGGCAGAGCGCGACGCGGGCGCCGGGGATATCTCACCGCCCTCGACCAAGCTCA
>DATCXA010000736.1:0-5074 GCA_036566085.1 Propionibacteriaceae bacterium | reverse complement strand
AGCCAAGACGAACTCCAGACCGAAGGAACGCTCGCGCTGCATCGGCTGAGCAATGCGATCTTTGAGCAACACCCCACCGAACTGAAGGGGCTGAGGTGGGACGAGCATGCCGTTGATGGGCGATCCGGCATGCTGTTTTCTGCTCGGGTGTATTACTCCGTCGACCGGTTGCCCAGTCGCTACGACACGGTCACGGCAGTGGTGGTACGGCTCGATGATGGGTCATTGATCATGGCCGCCAGCTCGGTGCCAAACGACGCCGATTCTGACGTTGCGCGTCAGGCAGCCGACGCGCTGAAGACGCTCAGCATTCGCTAGTAGCTACTCGACCGTCACTCCGGCCCCCGAGCTGGCGTGCGGCGCGGGACCTGAGCGAAGGAAAAGTGCACCCACCGCGGCGATGGCAGTGACCGCTGCGGTTAGCAAGAACAAATTGGCGTACGAGTTGGCCAGTACCGACACCTGGGTACGCCGATACAGCCCGAAGAGCTGCAGCAGGTGGAGATGCGCCGCCTGGCTGCTCGTACCTTGTAGCAGATCCGCCCGGCCTTGCGCGAGCTGTGCCTGCTGGGCGGTCGCTAGTGCCGTCAAAGCAGCCAGTCCTAGGGCCGCACTGACCCGTTGCACAACGGTATTGATCGCGCTGCCGCTGTTGGTCTGATCCGGGCGGAGCGAGGCGAGACCGCCGGTCATGATCGGCATCATTGCCAGGCCCACACCCGCGGCGCGAATACAGGTCCACATCACGACCTCTTCGCGCGTCATGTCGGGATTGATTGTGGCGAGGCCGTAGCTGCCGAACGCTGCGACCAGCAGTCCCGACACAACCAACCAGCGGGGCCCGATCTTGTCGTACAGCCGACCGGTGATCGGCATCAAGAAACCCATGACCAAGGCCTGAGGCAGGATGAGCAGCCCGGTATCGAGGGCCTGATATCCCTGTCCGGCTTGCAGGAACAAAGGTATGTAGAACAACGTGGCGAACATCCCGGTCATCACGACGCTCATCACGATCAGCGATGTGGTGTACGCGGCGCTGTGGAACACCTTCATATTCAGCAGCGGGTGATCAACCTCGAGTTCGATGGTGACGAACAGTGCCAACAACAGCAGGCCGCCGACGATCAAGATCAGAACGCGGTAGCTCGTCCAGCCCCAGGACTGCCCCTCGGAGAAGGCCAACAGTAGTGCCACCAGCCCCGCCGCCGCTGTGATGAAACCCCAGACGTCGAACGGACGGGTCGGCGCTCGACTGAACTTCGGCAGCGCGACTGCCGCCGCGACGAGCCCTAGCACCCCAACGGGGACATTGATGTAAAACACCAGACGCCAACTCAGGTACTCGACGAGGTAACCGCCAAGTGTGGGACCGATGGCAGGAGCGAACACGATGCCCAGGCCATACATTCCCATTGCGGTGCCGATCTTGTGTCGCGGCACGATCCGATACACCATCGTCAGCGTTACCGCCGGCAGCAGCCCGCCGGGAATTGCCTGGATTACTCGGAAAGCGATCAAGCTATTGAGGCTCCACGCCAACCCACACAGCGCCGAGCCAAGAGCAAAGCCCGCCAGCGCGATCATGTACACCCGATCGAGGCCGAACCGATCACCCAGCCACGCGCTAGCCGGTACGACGACGCCGAGGACCAGGCTGTACGCCGTAGTGACCCACGCAACGTCCGCTGTGCTGCCACCGAAGTCGGACTGGATCGTGGCGATGGCGACGTTCACGATGCTTACGTCGAGTATCGACATGAACATCCCGCCGATGAGGACTGCAAGGGGGATGCGCCATCCAGTTGCGGGTTGCGCCGTGACCGGCGCGGCCCGGTTCTCCAGCGGCGCGGGTTCAACATGCACATCCGGCGGATGCTGAGCGGCCCGTACCGCAGCGTCCTCGCGGACAGCCGTGCGGGCGGGCGCGGTCTCGGTGCTCATGAGCGGCTACTCAGCTAGGAATCAGGTTGGCCTAACAACGTCAGGATATGTTGCCGACTGACTTCGCTCCCCGCTCCTTGACAGCGGACAATCGTCAACGCCGATGGATCTTCACGGTGACATTCATGCCAGGCACCAAGGGCAGACTCTTCAGATCATCGATAACTATCTTGACGGGGATCACTTGGGTGACCTTCTGGAAGTTGCCCGACGTGTTGGACTGCGGAAACAGCGAAAAGACGCCGGCAGCGCCGGTCTGCACTTCTACGACCCGACCGGTGAGGTGATCATCAGGGAAGGCGTCGACCGAAATGTCGACGGCGCGGCCGACCTGCACCTTGTCAATCTCTGTCTCCTTCACCCGGGCAGTGACGAAGACACCCGCGCCGTCGTAAGCGATGGCCAGCTGAGTGCCCGCAGTGACGAAGGACCCCTCGACGCCGTTGTCCACTGCGACGGTCCCCTCTGCCGGCGATCGAATCACCATCTGAGGTTGCACGTAGCCACCCTGGATCTCGATCCTCCCGACTGGTGCGTTCTTGTGCAGCGATGTGCCCTGCTGTCCGCGCCAGTCGATCAGAGTGCCGGTTGCGGGCGCGTTGATCAAGATCTGGTTCCCGTCGATCTGGGCGTTGTCGGTGGTGACGTAGTTGCTGGTGTTGAAGATGTAGTAGACACCGAATGCGGCCGCAGCAAGCAACGCGAGGACGGCAATGATCAGCAGTCTGATCTTGGTGGCACGCTTCAGCGGCCGTCGGCGTCCCGGAGCGCTCAACTCGGGATCGGCAGGCGCGGCCTCGGGTTCACTCGACGACTCGGCCACCGCATTCTCTGTCACGGTTCCTCCAACGCTCCCATCATTGGCCTGAACTCACGACTACGCGCTGCCCCTGCGACAGACCCGAGAGCACCTCGGTCCGGTCAGTGCCGACAATTCCAGGCTGGAAAGTCACGATCTGCTGCGAACCATCCGGCTCAACCACGACCACAGTATCCGTGTCGCCCTGCCGGCGCACCGCCCGATTGGGGACGCTCAGCACGTTCTGTCGTTCAGCAGTAATCACCGCCGCGCGAGCGGTTTGACCATCCTTCAGCCGCGGGTCTGCGCCACCAAGACGTATCGTCACGTAGTAGCTGATCACCCCGGAGATGGCAGTCGCCGATGGCGCGACCGCCACCACGGTTCCGGTTTCGGTTAAGTCGGGAATAGCGTCGAAGGTCACCGCCACCCGCTGCTTACGCGTGATTTTGGCCGCGTCCGACTCCTCGAACGGGACGACCGCCTGGAAACCCTTGAGGCTCGACAGCACGAGGAACTGCGAGCCGCCGGGCCGGGTAGCCGCCGCGCCAGTCCCAGCCGCGCCAGCAGAGGCGGATCCGGGGATCGCCGCGCGGCTGCCGGGTGCCAGTGCCGTGGTCCCACTACTCGGGGAGAGGTACTCGCCGACTACGCCGTTGATTGCCGAGACGACCCCATCGCTTGGCGCGTTCAGCGTGCCGTCAGCAACGTCCTTCTGGGCCGAGCGGACCAGGGCGTCTGCGGCGTCCACAAGGGCCAGCTGTTGGTCGATGGCGTGGGGCCGCTCCGAGGATGCCGAATTGAGCGCGTTTCGTGCAGCCACGACACTCTGTCGGGAGGTCTCCACTGACACCCGACCTGCGGCGGCATCCACCTTCTTCTTTTGCTCGGCCGCTGCCAGGGTCGACTTGCCCGCCTCGACGCCCTGCTCGGCTGAGGCCTGCGCTGAGCTCGCCGTTGCTACCTGCGAAGCGCAGGTAGCAGGGGGCGTGCCCGGCACCTTGCACGCCTGCTGCGCCGCGTCGACGGCGTCGTCCGCCTTCCCCTCCGTTCTGCGTGCGGCGCGCAGCTGCGCGCGGGCCCGGTCGATAGCGGAGTCGTCCGCGGCACCGACCGCGCTGACTTGGCGCCGGGTCGCGGTCAAGATCACCTGCGATTGGCTCAAGGTCGCTTCGGCACCTGATACGGCCGGACTTGCCATGATGCGGTCCAGTGCCGCCTGCTGGGCCGCAAGGTTCGCCTTTTGCTGCTTGAGCACCTGACGGGCCGCATAGGTGTCGATCCTGGCCAGCACCTGCCCGGTCGTCACATGATCACCAACCTTGACCTTGAGCGAGGTCAGTCGGCCGCCCTTGGCAAATCCCAGGTCTTTGCTTGCTCCGGCGGACAGCGCGCCGCTCGAGCTGACCTGGTTGGTAATGGTCGCGCGCGTGACCTCCGCTGTACTGGCGACCGGTGGCCGCCCACTGGAGCATGCAGCAAGAAACAGCGGCATGAGTACGGCGCTGACGATCAGCGTCAAGCGTCGAGCCATGCGTTCCCCTCTCGCGCATCGCCGATAGTAACTCGTCAAGCGATGAAATATGGCCGACCGACGGCCGCCGAACCGACCGCGCGATGATCAAGATCTCCGCGAAAGGCTAACGCTTTGCAGCGGCGGCATGGCCGAGTTCAGTGATCTCAGTGAGCAGCATCACCCAGCCGAGTGCGTGGCCTCGATCCACTCCTCCAGTTTGGTTTGCGCGGCACCCGAGTCGATGGCCTGCCGCGCCCGCTCCAGCTCGTCGGCGAAGTCCTCCTCGAGCCGCCCCGCTGTCGGTTTGCCGTACGCCACCAACGCGGCCGCCGCATTGAGAATGACGATGTCGCGGACGGGGCCGGGCTGACCGGAGACGACTTTGCGTATGACATCGGCGTTGGCCCCGGAGTCTCCTCCGACCAAGTCTGCGATGGTGGCTCTGGGCAGACCGAGGTGCAGCGGATCGAGCACCATCCGCTCGACCTCGCTGTCGGCATATAACCAGACCGTCAGGACGTCGTGGTGGTCAATTCGTCGAGCCCGTCGCCACCGTGAACCACAAGTCCGTAGTTACCGCGGGATGCGAAAACCCCAGCCATCAGCTCAGCCATTCGAGGATCCGCGACGCCTACCGCCTGTGAGATCGGCTGCGCCGGATTCGCCAGAGGGCCCAGGAAATTGAACGTCGTCGGTATGCCGAGCTCACGCCGGGTCGGTCCCGCATACCGCAGCGCCGGGTGGTAGTACGCAGCGAAGAGAAAGCCGATGCCAACTTGGTCCACTACCCGCTGCTGGGCCTCAGGCGTGAGGTCAAG
>DATCXA010000705.1:0-3026 GCA_036566085.1 Propionibacteriaceae bacterium | reverse complement strand
AGCCAAGCCAGGGGGTGCTGTGGGGAAGGGGTCGGCAGTCGCAGCTAAGCCCGGAGGAACACGCTGCACTGCTCGAGGCGGACGCCGAGATCTGTGACCTTCTCCGATTTCGCGGATTTGAAGGTTCCTCCACGAGAAGTGCTAGTGGAACTGCGGAACGATCAGGTAGATCCCAAAGAGTACGAGCAGCGCGGCGATGCCTAGCGAGAGATAGCCCAGCGAGACGGTCGCGGTACCGGACCCTCCCTCGTTCGATTTGATCTTGGCCGCCGAGACCAGACGTATGCCGCTCGCCAGCAAGATTGTGAAGATCACTGACGCCGCTATGGAGACGACAGCCACGATGCCCAGGGCAGCCCAGTCGACGTGCATCAGGCGGCGCTCTTCACTTTGGGCTTCTTGGCCTTCTTTTTCTTCTTCTTGGGCTTCGGAAGAGCCTCTAACCGCGGGTCATCGGGGTACACGGTGGCGGGCGCAACGGCAGCAAACACCAGGACTTCGTGGCTGTCGGTGACATTGGCGTGGGTGATCCTGTGGCGACGAGAGAGGAAATAGATCGCCAGGCAGGTCCCAGCCAGTAGCACCAGAAGCGCGCTGATGCCCCAGACACCTTGATCAGCGAGCAGCGCAGCGACGCCGCCAACCAGAGCGGCTCCCGGCAACGTCAGAAGCCAGGCGAAGACCATCCGGCGGGCAACACTCCAGCGAACCTCGGCGCCTCGGCCCACCCCGGAACCCAGGATGCTGCCGGTACTCACGTGCGTCGTGGACAGGCCAAACCCGAAGTGAGCCGATGCCAGAATCGTCGCGCTGGTTGCCGCGCCAGACGCCGCGCCCTGGGGCGTCTCGATCTCCACGATCCCCTTGCCCATCGCCCGCATGATGCGCCAGCCGCCCGAGTAGGTGCCTAAGCCGATCGCGAGAGCAGAGATAATGATCACCCACATCTGGGGCCCCGTGCCGGGTGGCTGCAGGTTGGCTGCAATGAGCACCAACGTGATCACGCCCATTGTCTTCTGACCGTCGGATGTTCCGTGGGCGAGCGCGACCATTGATGAAGTGAACGCCTGCCCGTACTTGAACCCAATTCCGGTGTGCACACTCGGCGTCCTTCTGGTTATGCGATAAGCCAGCCGCGTGGCCCAGGCAGCTGCGATGCCGGCGACCAATGGCGCGACAATGGCGGGCAGCAGGACCTTCGAGACGATCACCCAGCCGTTCACCGAGGCGATCCCGGCGCCGACAATGACCGCCCCGATAAGGCCGCCGAAGAGAGCATGCGAGGAGCTCGAGGGCAGGCCGAAAAGCCACGTCATGAGATTCCAGACAATCGCACCGACCAGCCCAGCCAGGATGATCGAAGCCGTGATCAGCTGGTCGTCAAAAAAACCACCGGAGATCGTCTTTGCGACCGCGGTGGAGAGGCAGGCACCTACGAGATTGAGGAAGGCGCCGAGAATAACAGCGGTCCGCGGTCGGATAGCGCCGGTGGCAATTGGCCCAGCCATCGCGTTGGCGCTGTCGTGAAATCCGTTGGTGTAGTCAAAGATCAGGGCCACGGCAATGACCGTTATGACAATGAAAAGCTCTGTCACATCAAGTCCCCATCTGGAACGGGTGGTTCGGTGTCGGTCAGCACCTGGCAAAGACGCTCGAACCTAGCCGCCGAGGTGAACAATAGGTCAAGAGATCGCGATGTCAATCTGGCCAATGTCAGTCTGCTCAATGGCCAGGTCAATACGCTAGGGACCTTTTTCCTGACTTTGGTCGACCGAAGTCATGGGCGCTCTACCCGTCGTGTTCCTGACCGAACTTCATGAACGAATTCCGCGACCACATCGCTCGCGTGCTGACCTTCCTACCGCTGAGTAGGTCGGCCACAACGCGGCGCGTCCCCGTCGTTGGTCTGTCGTTGTGGTACGAGCCGGTGGCGGAGCCGACTCGCACCAACGGCTGCGTGCCGCATGCGACGCCAAGGACGCACCCCGCAACCCCCAACGCCCTCCCAGCGACTAGGCACACGACCATGACGTCACTCGACCAGCAACCACCTAGGCCCCGCTCGGCGCCGCGTCCCGCATTCGGCCCCGCAGATCCGTCGCCGTCAGCTTGACCGAGTGGTTTGGGGCCCGATCTTGCTGAGACGTTCCTCGCCAGCTTCTTCACAAGGTGACCTATACCGCGAACCCGTGGCCTAACTCAGAGTGGGTGAATCCCCCGTCGCATGCGTAGGCCGCGAGCCACGGTGACGACGTTAGCGGCCGTTGGCGCGAGCCGTCACTGACGAGGTTCCATGACCCTGGTTATGCTTCAACGAAATTGGACCTCGAATCACACATTTTGGGTGAGACCGGCGTCTGCTGTTTTCCATAGGTTCATGGAATTAGGCCGGTGCAAGCTGCGCTCAGGGAGGATTCCGCCATGACCAGCCAGACGACGCAGCGACACCGGTCCGGGGCAGAGGCCGGTGACGAGCAGGAGTCGTGTGAGTAGCATCGCTGGTCTGGGCTACCCGGTCAGATGAGTCGGCGACTGGTGGCAATTGGCGCGTTGTTGGTAGCAGCAGCCACGGTCGCGCTTGCGGTCGCGGTCGCGGTCGGGGAGTTCCCACGGGGGCTCCTGCTGCTGGGCTGTGTGCTAATTACCGGCACGGCTGCCTGGTACGGCTTGCTCCGGCGAGGGCTGGCGCGGGTCGTCGGACTAGTCGTTGCCGGCCTGGGGCTCGCGGGCGCGCTGGTCTTGCTGCTTACACAGGGGGTGCCGCTGGTCGACCTGCTGGTCGTTGTTGGCCTATTGGTGTCGCTGGCTGCGGCACGCACCGCTTTCGCCGTGCACGTGGACCTGCCCAGCGCGTCGGCGCCGCGGCATCCGGTGCTGTTCTACAACCCGAAGTCTGGTGGCGGCAAAGCGATGCGCTTCGCGCTGGCCCAGGAGGCCGGCCAGCGTGGCATCGAGGCGGTCGAGCTCCAGCCCGGCGACGATCTCGAGACGCTGGTCCGCGCCGCCGTCGCGCGCGGCGCGGACGG
>DATCXA010000703.1:0-2228 GCA_036566085.1 Propionibacteriaceae bacterium | reverse complement strand
GAGCTCCCCATGGCCCTCTCAAGCCCTGACACCCCGCCCACAGAAGTACCTGAGGCCGACTGGGCCGAACAGGCACTCGAGGCCGACCCGCTAGCCGAGGCCGAGGCTGAGCGGGAAGTGGGTCCACGGCCTACCAACATTGCCAGCGTCCTCCGCGAGGCCGATGACGCCGACTTGGCCGAGCAGGAGACTGTGGCGTTCGTCGAGGACGACGACATTCGCTGATCCGATCTGGCGGGTGCTGCGTAGCCCCCACGGCAAGTGGTCATAAAGAGCAACGGATTCGGCGATCTCTGTGTCGCCTCTGACCACTTTCTTAACAGGGTCTCCGTGGGCACTGGAGGTGCAGCCGCCGGAGCTGCATTAAGTTGCTAAACGTGAAGGCGCGCTCGGGGATTGCCCAAGCGGCAGCGCTCGTGACCGGATTGACCGCGCTGTCAGCGGTTTTAGGCTTCCTTCGCGACGTCGTTATTGCCGGGGTCTTCGGGGCTGGCGCACAGCTCGACGCCTTCTTGGTGGCCCAGGGGCTCATGAATCTCGTTCTAGCCATGATCGCCGGCGCCATGGCGAAGGCTACTGTGCCGGTTCTTGCCGCCCAAAACAGTGCAGCCGAGAACAGTACCGAGGGCGACTCAAACAAGGCGGCTCACACGTTGTCCGTCGTCTTGACGGTAACGCTGCTCGTCCTCGGCCTGGGGTCGCTGGTCATGGCGCTAGCCGCGAGTTCGGTTGTCACCGTGCTGGCGCCGGGCTTCAAGGGGGCACAGGCTGAGCTGGCCGCCTCGCTGACTCGGATTGTGCTGATTGCCACCGTGCTGATATCAGGTACGAACTTGCTCGCTGCAGCGGCGGAGGCACATCGCCGATTCTTCTGGTCCGCCATGCAAGGCGTGCCCTTCAACCTGATCATGATCGTGGCTGCGGTCGTGTTCGGCCCCCGATACGGCGTGTATGCCCTCGCTGTCGGGTTTGTTGTTGGCTCGGGAGCCCGGCTGCTGTGCCAGCTAGTGCCAATTCATGCCCTGCGGCTGCGGCTGCGGGCATCCTGGGACCTCAAGGATCCAGGCTTCCGTTCGATTGCCAAATTGATTCCGCCGCTGCTGGTTGGCAGCGCTCTCGGCAACGCCAACACCATGGTCGATCGAGCCGTGGGCTCGATGGTGGGCGAAGGAACCATTTCGGCACTGAGTTACGCGTGGCGGATAATCTCGCTCGGCCAGACCTTGCTCGTCGCGTCCTTGCTGACCGCGCTGTATCCCGCGTTCGGCGCTGCTGCCGGCAGCCGCGACCTTCAGGAGATGCGGCGGCTGGTAGGCCGGGGCCTGTCAACGGTGGCCACCGTGCTAATGCCTGTCTGGGGATTCCTGATGGTCTGTTCGGTCCCGTTGGTGGCGTTGGTCTTCGAACACGGCAGTTTTACGCCAAGCGATACCCAGCACACGGCGACCGCCATCTTGTGGTACGCGCCAGCTCTTTTGGCTCTTGGGTGGCGTGAGATGGTGGTGCGCGCCTCGTACGCGCTGGGCGACTCGCGTCGACCTGTGACGGTGTTCATCATGGCCATGACCATCAATGTGGTCGGCGATTTCACGCTAGGGCTGACCTTCGGCATCGCCGGGATCGCCGCCTCCACCTCACTCTCGGTGCTCTTCGCGGCAGTGGCAAATACCGTATTACTAGGCCGTCGCCACGACGCCGTTGATCTCAGATCATTGCCGTTGATGGTCGGGCGAACGGGCGTCGCTGCTGCGGTTGGGACCGCGGCCGGCGCCGGGGTCTACTGGCTGCTAAATCCGGTTTTGGGCACAGGATTGATTAATGAAATCTTGTTGTTGGTGCCGGTCGGACTCACGCTCGTAGCCGTTTTCATTGGCGTCTTGTACGCACTGCGCGCGCCCGAGCGACGGCTCCTGGGCGAGGCCATCGACGTCGTAATCGCGCGGCGCCGGCGATAGGTGCCGGCTTTGATCAAGCTCTAGGCGTCAGGCAGGACGGACCAGGACGAATGGTGTGCTGGTAAGCCGCTGGCCCAGCGGGTTGTCACCCAGCACCGCTTCCAACGTCTTCGCCGACAGCGACGCCGGAGAGACTGCACGGATCGAGCCGCCGTAGTCATTGAGGTCGACAATGCTGACACCAATGTCGAGCGCCCGCTCGAGGTCGGCGCACATGCGCTCTGCGACCTTAGTGTCCAAGGGCGGGAAGAGCACATGCTCGTACGGCGGCCG
>DATCXA010000685.1:0-13024 GCA_036566085.1 Propionibacteriaceae bacterium | reverse complement strand
CCCTCTAGGAGTGGCCGACACGGGCTGGTTAGGGTTGTCCCTCCTCTGTCCGTTGGAGTTCTTATGGGTATCGTCAGGAGGCTTCCCGGTTGGACCGGCTTTCCCGGCCGGGGTTGGCTCCTGAGTTGTCCGCTGCTGTGGCGCGCCTGGCAGCTTTTCAGACACAGTTCGACTCTCCGAACCGTTCCCATTGGACTGGTCCGCTGGGCCACGCGTCGGCGGACGCTCCTGGACACCTTGACGAGCCTGAGGGCTCGTCTCGACGCGATTCGGGGAGCTAGGGCCTTTCGGCACCTCTGCGGATGGCTGCTCCGCGTTGCCTGTACTCACCTGTCATCCTCCTGGACCCCCGGACTTTCGGTTACCCGTGTGGGGTCACGGGTCACCGTTCTGCTTCCGACCCGAGCGAGGAATCCTCCTCAGCCACGCTCGAAAGTCGAATTGGAATCATCGCTTGCAGCAGTGTCGCCTGCAAGCTCTACTACTTCTGCAGTTGTCTCAGGATTAAGCGCAATGACGACGACCGAGTCGCTATCGCCTACTCCGACAAACCTGACTCCCATCGTGTCACGCCCCTTGACCGGAACCTCGGCGACAGCGCTGCGAGTGATTTGACCACTTGCTTTGATGGCGATGACTTCATCATTGTCAGTCACCACAAGTCCCCCGACCAACGAACCGCGATCCTCATTGAGTTTCATGGCTTTGATCCCAAGGCCACCGCGGCCCTGCTGACGGTATTCAAAGACGTGAGTCCGCTTGGCAAAACCGCCATCAGTCACCGTGAAGACGAAGCGCTCGTCGTCGGTCGTGCCAGCCTCGATGATCGACATCGAGAGCAGCTCATCGCCCCGCCGGAACTTCATTCCACTAACCCCGGACGTTGCCCGGCCCATCGGCCGCAGCTCAGAATCGTTTGCGGGGAAGCGAATCGCCAGACCCTTCCGAGAGATCAGCAGCACCTCGTCGTCCGGCCCGCATAGTCCGGCTCCGATCAGCTCGTCGTCCTCATCCCGGAAGTTGACGGCAATGATGCCCGTCTGCCGAGGTGAGTCGTACGCCTGTAGTGCGGTCTTCTTGACTAGGCCGCGTTTGGTAGCGAGCAAGAGGTACGGAGCCGCCGAGTAATCCCGAATGGCCAGTACTTGCGCGATCTCCTCATCAGGCAAGAACGACAGCAATCCCGCGACATGGCTGCCCTTGGCATCACGGCCGGCCTCTGGGAGCTGCCACACCTTGGCCCGATACACCCGCCCCTTGTCGGTGAAGAACAAGATCCAGTGGTGATTGGTGGTGACGAACAAGTGCTCGACCTCATCGTCGGTGCGTAGCGTTGCCCCGCGTACGCCCTTGCCGCCGCGCTTCTGCCGGCGGTAAAGGTCGCTGTTGGTGCGCTTGGCATAGCCGCCGCGAGTGATCGTGACAACCACGTCGGAGTCGGGAATCAAGTCTTCGTTCGAAAGATCGCCATCGGCGCCGATGATCTCGGTACGCCGCTCGTCACCGTACTTATCCACGATCTCGGCGAGCTCGTCACTGATGATCTTGCGCTGCCGGTCAGGCTTGGCCAAGATGTCGATCAAGTCGGCAATGATCCGCTCGTACTCCGCGAGTTGATCAATGATGCGCTGCCGCTCCAACGCGGCGAGCCTGCGCAGCTGCATATCCAAGATCGCGTTCGCCTGGAGATCATCGATCTCCAGCAACGTCTTGAGACCTTCGCGGGCCTCATCGGTACTAGGGCTGCGCCGAATCAATGCAATCACCGCGTCGAGCTGATCCAGGGCAAGGACCAAGCCGCGATAGATGTGAGCACGTGCCTGGGCATCGTCCAATCGGTGCTGGGTACGCCGCTGGATCACCTCGACCTGGTGGGCGATCCAGTAGCTGATGAACTGATCGAGCCGCAGCGTGCGCGGCACATCATCGACCAGGGCCAGCATGTTGCAGCCGAAGGTGTCCTGCAGCTGGGTGTGTTTGTAGAGGTTGTTCAACACCACCCGGGGCTGCGCGTCGCGCTTGAGTACGATCACCAGTCGCTGTCCGGTACGCGCCGATGTGTCGTCGCGGATATCGGCAATGCCGTTGACCTTGCCCGAAGTAACCAGCTCGGCGATCTTGAGCGCCAAGTTGTCCGGGTTGACCATATGCGGTAGCTGCGTGACCACCAAGAGCGTCCGACCGGACCGATCTTCCTCGATGTCAATGACGGCTCGCATGATCACCGAGCCGCGACCGGTCCGGTACGCGTCGTCGATGCCACGGCGTCCGACGATCAATGCGCCATTGGGGAAATCGGGACCCGGAATGCGGGCGATCGCCTCCTCCAGCAGCTCCTCGCTTGGCGCGTCCGGATGCTCCAACGACCACTGCACGGCCGAGGCGACCTCACGCAAATTGTGGGTCGGAATGTTGGTCGCCATGCCGACGGCGATGCCCGTGGAGCCATTGACCAGCAGGTTCGGGAAGCGGCTGGGCAAGACGACGGGCTCTTGTTCTTTGCCGTCGTAGTTGGGCTTGAAATCCACCACGTTCTCGGTGATGTCGCGCACCATCTCCATGGCCAGCGGCGCCATCCGGCACTCGGTGTAGCGCATGGCGGCGGCCTTGTCATTGCCCGGGGAGCCGAAGTTACCCTGGCCGGCGACCAGCGGATAGCGCATCACCCACGGCTGCGCGAGCCGGGCCAACGTGTCATAGATCGCGGTATCGCCGTGCGGGTGATATTGACCCATCACGTCACCGACCACGCGGGCGCACTTGTTCCAACCCCGATCCGGCCGGTAGCCGCCGTCGTACATTGCATAGAGGATGCGGCGATGCACCGGTTTGAGCCCGTCACGGATCTCCGGCAGCGCTCGACCCACGATCACGCCCATGGCGTAATCGAGGTAGGACTTCTGGATCTCGTCCTGCAGATCCACCGGCTCTCGCCGGTCGGTGATCGGCTCCGGAGTCATATCACTCATGAATTAAGGGCTCTCCTTCATCCGACTTGTCAGAGTCTCAGCGGGCTCTAGCACTTTGAGACTCTGACAAGTCGCTGAGTTAGATGTCGAGGAAGCGGACGTCTTTGGCGTTGCGCTGGATGAAGGTACGGCGTTGCTCTACGTCCTCCCCCATCAAGATCGAGAACATCTCATCGGCCTGGGCGGCGTCGTCGAGAGTGACCTGGAGCAGGATGCGATTGTTCGGATCCATCGTGGTCTCCCACAGTTGATCGGGGTTCATCTCACCGAGACCCTTGTACCGCTGAATGGCGTTCTCCTTCGGCAGCCGCTTGCCGTCCTCACTGCCCGCCCGCAACAATGCATCGCGCTCAGCGTCGCTGTACGCTAGCTCGGCGGTGGCATTGCTCCAATTGATCTTGAACAGCGGCGGCTGCGCGAGAAATACATGACCCGCCTCGATTAACTGCCGCATAAAGCGGAACATCAAGGTCAGCAACAGGGTACGGATGTGCGCACCATCCACATCGGCATCGGCCATCAGGATGATCTTGTGGTAACGCAGCTTGGCAATGTCGAAATCTTCATGCACCCCTGTGCCCAAAGCAGAGATGATCGCCTGTACTTCGGCGTTTTGCAGGATGCGATCGATCCGAGCCTTTTCGACATTGAGGATCTTGCCGCGGATCGGCAAGATCGCCTGGATCCGTGGATCCCGGCCACCAGTAGCTGAGCCGCCGGCCGAGTCGCCCTCAACGACGAAGACTTCGCACTCCTCTGGATTTGTCGACTGGCAATCCCGCAACTTTCCTGGCAGCCCGCCGCCACCGAGCAGGCCCTTGCGGCTGCGGGCCGCCTCCCGGGCTTTGCGGGCGGCGATCCGGGCGAGCGCAGCCGCCTGGCCTTTGCGGATGATCATCTTGCCCTCGCCGGGGTTCTGCTCGAACCAGTCGCCGAGCTTGGCATTGACCACCTGCTGCACGAAAGACCGTGCCTCGGTATTGCCGAGCTTGGTCTTGGTCTGGCCCTCGAATTGCGGCTCCGCGAGTTTCACCGAGAGGATCGCGGTCAGTCCCTCGCGGATGTCATCACCCGACAGCCGGTCCTCCGACTTCTTGATCATTCCCCAGTTCTCAGCCCACTTGTTCACCGTGTTGGTGAGCGCGGAGCGAAAGCCCTCTTCGTGAGTGCCGCCCTCGTGGGTGTTGATCGTGTTGGCGAAAGTGTGCACCGACTCGGTGTAGGAGTTGTTCCACTGCATCGCAACCTCGAGGCTGATGCCCCGTTCCGGCCGATCGGCCTCGACGGCAATCACCGAGGAGTGCACCGGATCTTTACTACCGGTCAGATAGCGGACGTAGTCGATCAAGCCCTCGTCGTAGCGGAAGGTGTCGGCGTAGGCGTTGTCATCCTCATCCTTATGGTCTGGACGTTCGTCGACAATGGTGATTGTCAGGCCCTTATTGAGGAAGGCCATTTCCCGGAGTCGTGCCGCCAGCGTGTCGTAGGAGTAATTCGTAGTCTCGAAGATGTCGGTGCTTGCGTAGAAGGTGACGGTGGTGCCGGTTTCCTCGCTCGGCTCCAGCCGCTCCAGCGGGCCATCCGGTTCGCCGTAGGTAAAGCTCTGAGTCCACCGGTAGCCGTCGCGCTTGACCTCTACCACCAGCCGAGATGACAGCGCATTGACGACCGAAACGCCGACGCCATGCAGACCACCGGAGACTTTGTAGCCGCCATCACCGAACTTGGCGCCGGCGTGGAGCACGGTCAGCGCCAAGGTGATAGCCGGGATCTTCTCCCTTGGATGCTCCTTGACCGGAATACCGCGGCCGTTGTCGATCACCTGGATCCCGCCCTCGGCCAAAATCCGGACCAGGATCGTGTCGCAGAATCCAGCAAGTGCCTCGTCGACTGCGTTGTCCACCACCTCATAGACCAAGTGGTGCAGGCCGCGCTCCCCCGTTGAGCCGATGTACATGCCGGGACGCTTGCGTACCGCCTCCAGGCCCTCCAGGACGGTGATCGACTCCGAGTCGTACTCGCCGGGCTCAATGTGGTTGATCACATCATTGGCCGCCGGATGCGGCCTGGAGTTCATGGCGCCAGAGTCATGCTGGGTAGTCGAGCTGAGGTCGTTGGGCTGGTCGTCGGGCTGGTCAAGATGCTGCACCGGCGCGGGGCTCCTGTCAGACGTGCGCCGCCCGAGGTTCACCCCTGAACAGGTGACGCAGGCGGCACGCCAAGGTTGTGTTCGCTTGGTTCCTGGATGGTCACGTTGACGGATAAGGTGCCTATTGAGGAATTTCTGAGGCCCCTTGTCAGGCAGCCGAATCAGGCACTC
This sequence comes from Propionibacteriaceae bacterium, assembly GCA_036566085.1. Lineage (GTDB taxonomy): Bacteria > Actinomycetota > Actinomycetes > Propionibacteriales > Propionibacteriaceae > Microlunatus. The sequence continues at coordinate 7,735 of DATCXA010000685.1, read as the reverse complement.
AACCCGCTCTTGCGACCTCGTCCAGTTTAGCGCGCGAGGCCGTCTAGCGGGCCTGCCAGCGCACCTCGGGAGCACAAAATGTGCGTCTGGCAAGGGCTGCGCGGCCGGTTTCCGGCTGTAGCAGCGACCCGAGGAACCCCTGTACACACCCACCCATGCCGATGGCGTCGTGAGCCTCTTACGCTCGACGGTCCAAACGACAATTCGCTGGAAACTTCACTCCAGATGACATTGGGATCCACAGCTAAGGCGTAAATCGGGCTGGCGGCCTGGATCTAGAGTGAAGTTTCCAGCGCATGCACGCCCTGCACGTCCCTACACTGAGCCGGGTGCAGAAGGCCCCAGCTGAGTTGAATGGAAGCTCTGGGCTTTACGACGTGACCGCCGTCGATCCCACCTGGGCGGCTCCGAGCGGCGCACCGTGACCGGGAATCGTAAAACCATCCCCGCCCCGCTGCTCTACGGCTCCATCTTGCTGGCATTGGTCCTGGTGATCGTCGCCATCTGGGGATTGGGCGGCTTCAAACGGCGAACCGACACTTTCATAACGACGCCTCCCGGCACGTTGGTTACGACGGGTCCGTACGAGTTCCGCTTTATTGAGGCAACCGCGCAGCATAAAAAGGACTTCGGCGGCACCCCTTACTGGGAGGTCGTCGCGATTGGCGAAGGCCGTACCACTGGCAATGAGTCCATCAGTCCTATTACCACTGGCGAGAACACGATGTTTGCGAGCAATGACGAGGTGACTCAGGACATCCAGCTTCCCGAAAGCGTACGAATGGGACGGGGCCAGGGCTTCAAACGGTATCGGTTCACGCCGGGCCTACCACTGAGTCCGTACGCAGTGGTGTTCAAGTACAAAGACAGCTACCACCCTGGACCGACCATCCGCTTCGCCGTCTTTGACCTGATCTATGGGACGCACTTCATCGCCAGCGAAGAAGAGGGATGGCACAACGGCACTTATGCCCGCCAGTTCTTCCTCCCGGTCAAAGTGCTACCCGAGGAGATGCATTAGACCGCAGTGTTGGGTTGGCACTCTGACAAGTTGTTCGCGAGTTGCGAACAGCACGTCATAGTGCCGGTGGCCTAATCACCGTAGTGCGCGCCGCCGAGGAGTCATCCCTCAGCGCGATGCCCAAGAGTTGATTGGCATAGCGGGCCGGTACCAAGAAGAGCGCCTCGAACCGCACAGATTGATCGACCGACAGATCGAGCGGACAGGACGGCGTGGAGCGCTGGACGCCCGCAGACGCTGTAAACAACGAGGCCGGCTCCAGGGTGAGGTCGTCGATGTATGCCGGAGCCACCTCAAAGACAACGTCAACTGTGGTTTCAAATCCTGGTTCAGCATGGACACCACTACTGGACTGGTAACCCTCGTAGTGAAGGTCTCCACTGAGTAGCCGGGCCGCGTTGAGCTCGAGTGGTCTCGGACCAGTCGCTGCTCCGGTCACTCTGATCGCCACAAACATTCCATCGGTACTGTCCTGTACCCGACCAAACTGCTTGAGAATCGTGCCAACCCTGAGCTCGGTGACCGTGACCTCGCCATTGTTGACCTTCGCAGGTTTCCCGATTACGCCATTGATTACCTCGAGCTTCTGTTCCTCGGGATCGCTTAGCCGCAGACCGATGGTCGACACCACGACGAGCGCGATGGTGGCGAGCACGCCAACCCATCTGGATTGAGCCATCCTCACGATCCGGCCTCCGCGCCTAATCCAGAACCGGCACTTGCCAAGGCGAGCACCTGAGGTTCCGGTCGCGCTTCAATCTGAACAGGTGTGGAGGCGGCGGACTGACGCGCAAACAATTCCAGGCAGCGTCGGAACGCCACAGCGAGAAGGCACAACCGGACCGGCTCAATCAAGGCGTCCTGGATCAGCGCGAACACTGGTTCCCACTGCACCCAGAACTGAATCTCGTGGCCGCCCACCAGCCAGTTGATCGACATCTCGAGATAGTTCCCGAGGATGATCACCAGGCTGCAAACGAAGATGTACGCGCCGAGAAAGATCGGGCCAGCTCGCAGCACCAGCCTGAGGGCATGCAGCGCCGGTAGGTATTTGTCGTCAATGTCGCCGAAGAAGGCTTCCTGGATTCGCGCCGCTGCCAGCCGGACACCCTTAGGCGGTGGTCCGAGGCGGCGGAAGGCTCGCTTTTCCCGGTAGCGGGCGAAGGCGGTGGCACCGGGGACACGCGCGGCGTAGGGCTGACCCTTGCGCCACAGCTCGGCGAGTGACAGAACCCTTGATCCAAAGACCAGTGCGGCAACGGCCAACCACAACATCGGCTGGGCGATGACATCGACTAGTACTGGCCAGATCGTGTCGGCGATGAACGCCCAATTCGCGTCAGGATTTCTGGCAAATCGATCTTGAAGACGGCGAAAAAGTCGGCCAGAGCATTTTTGATCGCCGCGAGCCACTGCATCACTGCCCGGTCGTTCAGCCATACCCCGAACGTCTGGAGTACCCGGATGCCGCCGGTGACCACCAGGAGAAGGAAGAACGCCTCGATCAGGACAACCACTATCCCGAGAATGCGCAGACCGGTGCGCTCGGCTAGGAAGTCGAGAAGTCGGCGAGCGACATAAATGCCAACGAGCATCGCGACGAGCCAGCCAAGATGCTTGGTTGCCATGTCGTACAAGGCGCCAAGGACGGTTTGCTGATCACTGAGAAAGCCATAGCGAATCCACTGCTGATCAGCCGTTGGGCCGCCTCGGCCACCTGGCCGAATGCGGCGTACATGCCGAGGAACGGCAACAAGGTAATCCCGAGTAGCCGGATGATGCTGGTGTCGCGGTCGTCGATCTCGCGCTCGTCTTCGGGCAGCAGTTGCCGGATGCCAAGCTCCCGACCGGCAAGAGTCAAGATCACGATTGCCGCTGCCAGCGTGCAGACGAAGCTGAAGGCGAACATAATCAGCGTCAGCCAGGGGCTGATGTCGCCGAGGATCACTGCCACCCGAAGGCTGAGTTCGGAGCCGAGCCAGCCCAGGAGGTAGACGCCGATGATGATGGGCAGCAGCCGCCACCAGACGCGCCCGGTATCGACGATCAGGACTCTGAGCTCGGTCCAAAGCACCCGAGCATCCTAAGAGGCTCACCGATCAGGCGAGCTGCGAGCGTCGGCATTGCGCGAGCAGCTCCTAACAACTAGCCGTACGTATCGCGAGGGCCGCGGCCGTCGCGGACTGACAGCCGCCCTTTCTTCCACGACGGAGCGTCGGGGCCGAGCACCTTGATCCGGGTGACCGTGCCATCGCCCAGTTGCTCATTGAGCATGGCCACGAGCTGCGGTGCCAGGTAACGCAGCTGGGTTGCCCATGCCGTCGAGTCGGCACGAACTGTTAAGACAGTGTCCGCATATCCCTCGGGCTGCGAATGTGCCGAGTTGGCGGCGCCGACCAGCAGTGCCCAGCGAGCAAGCAGGGTGTGGACATTGATCTCGGTCGTCCATCCTTTGGTTTCCACCAGTCGCTCCACTGCATCAGAGAGCGGCTTGGGATCCCGATCGTCGGCTCGGGCGCCGGACATCTGAGGCCCGACTGTCTTGCGTGATGGGGAGCGTCGGCGGCGGCGCGCCTGAGCGCCGAGCGAGCGGGCAACAGTCTGGGCGAGTTCGAGACCCGTTGGATCGTGCTGCAGTGGATCGTGCTGCATTGGATCGGTTTCAGGCTGATCGCTCGCTTCACTACCCCGTGGCCGCTCCTCAGGCATCTGGTGTCACCTCCCCACCGGCGACTCTAAAGCGCCGCCCGGCCAGCACCTCCGGAACGTCGGCACCGACCGCGGCCGTGACGAGGACTTGTTCAGCGACGCGTACCCCGGATGCTAGGCGTTCTCGGCGCACCCAATCCAGCTCGGCGAAGACATCATCGAGCACGAGCACCGGTTCTACCCCATCGGCGCGGAGCAGATGAAAGCTGCCAAGCCGGAGGGCCAGGGCAAATGACCAGGACTCACCGTGACTTGCATAGCCCTTGGCGGGCAGCATGCTCAACGAAAGTGCGATGTCGTCACGATGGGGGCCGACGAGCGAAACGCCGCGCTGGATCTCCTCGTTTCGCCGTTCGGCCATCGCCTTCATCAACAAGTCGCACAACAGTGCTCGATCTAACCCGGCCTGAGCTTGTCGAAGGGCGCTCAGATCCACCGAAGCTCGATATTCCGCCGCAGCGTCATTATTAGTGGGCGCAATGTCGGCGTACGCCTTACTGACGTGCGGCGCAAGATCGGCAAGAGTCGTGAGTCGAGCCTCCAGGAGTTCGCCGCCGGCCCGTGCTAGGTGGGTGTCCCATACCTCGAGGGTGGCCTCGGCGTCTGCCGACGGCTGACCATCACGTCTGGGTTGTTGGGCTCGGAGCCGACCGCTCAGGGATTTGAGCAGGGTGTTGCGCTGGCGCAAGACGCGCTCATAGTCAGCGCGTACGCCAGCCAGCCGCGGCCACCGCGCAACGGTGAGGTCATCGAGGAAGCGTCGGCGTTCACTGGGATCGCCCTTCACGATGGCAATGTCTCCCGGCGAGAACACCACCGTCCGCAGTACACCGATGATTTCCCGAGCCTGACGCAACGGGGAACGATTGAGCCTGGCGCGATTGGCTTTCCCTGGGTTGATCTCGAGCTCCAGCGTCAGCCGTCGCGGGTCGTCGAGAGCCGCCTGCACACCGGCCCGCACGATGGCACGCACAGCGCCCGACCGAACCAACGGCACCTCGGAAGCCACCCGATGCGAGTTCATCGTTGACAGGTATTCGATGGCCTCAACGAGGTTGGTCTTGCCTTGCCCATTGGCTCCGACGAGTGTCGTTACTCCCGCTTCAAGTGGTAGGTCGACCCACTCGTACGACCGGAAATCGGTCAGTTGTAGGTGGTCGACGAACACGTGTCGAAGCCTATGACGTCATCCACCACGGACATGCCAAGCTAGCGTGACAGCACGATTCGGCCGACGGAGAGGACAGATCATGACGACGAAGAGCGACTTCACCGAAGAGGAATGGGCACGGATTCGGCGGGCGCCCCTCGTCGCTGGGATGGCGATCTCCTTGGCCGATCCTGGCGGCCCGATCGAACTGGCCAAAGAGACGACCGCGTCGTTGAAGTCGGCGACAAATCCGCCTAGCCGTGAGCAGCTGCTGACCGACATCGCGCTGGATATTCAGTCGATGGCCCAAGAGAGACAGAACCCGCTGTCCGACTTCAAGCCGACCTCGGGAGCAGATCCGCGGCAACAGATCCTGGAAGAGCTGCGGTCAGTCAGCGAAATCGTGAGCTCGAAGGCGGCGACGGAGGAAACCGCAGGATTCAAGGAATGGCTGCTTGCCAGTGCACAGGCGGCTGCCGACGCCGCCAAAGAAGGCGGCTTTCTGGGTTTTGGCGCAGAGCAGGTCAGTCAAGGCGAGAAGGACATGCTCGAGCAAGTCCGCATCGCCATTGGCGCCTGATCAAGTCAGCTGTTGCCGGGCTTCGACCTTGTCTGCCTTCTGCCCGCCTGCTTCGAGCTCGCTGCCCGCCGGAAGCTCTTGGTGGCCACCGAACTGCTGCCTCATGGCGGAGAGCACCTGGTTGGCGAAGTGGTCCTCACCGCGGGACGCAAAACGCTCGAAGAGTGATGCCGCGAGTACCGGCGCCGGAACGCCAATGTCGACAGCCGCCTTGACGGTCCAGCGACCCTCGCCCGAGTCGGAGACCCGCCCAGCCAGTCCATCGAGGTGCGGGTTCGCCTGCAACGCAGCCGCCGTCAGATCAAGCAGCCATGAGGCAATCACCGACCCCCGGCGCCAGAGCTCGGCGACCTTGGCGGTGTTGATCTGGAACTGGTAGTACTCCGGCTCCTCCATCGGCGCGATCTCGGCGGAGTGCTCGGCCGCCTCAATACCCGCATCGGCGTTGTCCAAGATGTTCAGGCCCTCCGCAAAGGCCGCCATGATCCCGTACTCAATGCCGTTGTGCACCATCTTGACGAAGTGGCCCGCGCCAGATCTTCCGCAGTGCAGGTAGCCCTGCTCCTCGGGGGCCAGCTCACCGGTGCGGCCCGGCGTACGCGCAATGTCACCAACACCCGGCGCGATGGTCTTCAGGACCGGATCGATGATCTTGACCGCTTCCTCATCACCGCCGACCATCAGGCAGTAGCCGCGCTCCAAACCGAAGACGCCGCCACTAGTACCGACATCGATGTAATGCAGACCCTGCTCCTTCAGCTTTGCGGCCCGCCGTACATCGTCGCGGTAATTGGAGTTGCCGCCGTCAATGATGATGTCGCCTTCGTCGAGCAACGCGGCCAGCTGGTCGACGATCTTTCCAGTGATGCCCGCTGGGATCATGACCCACGCTGCGCGAGGCCGTTCGAGCTTGTTGACGAACTCCTCCATCGTGAAGGCGCCGGTCGCTCCCTCACCCTCAAGCTGCTTGATGGAATCCGGATTTACATCGAAGACAACACATTCGTGTCCGTCGCGCATCAAACGGCGAACGATATTGGCACCCATCCGGCCCAGCCCAACCATTCCCAGCTGCATGGAAACCCCTTACGCTCGATGGTTTCGTCAACATAACAGAGGTTGATCAGGCGCCGATAGGGCCGACCCGGATGCGCAAAAGAGCTGGCCGCAAAACTAAGTCGGCAGACGCATGAGCATGATCACGTGGCGGTAATCGGTCAACGGATTACCGTCAAGTGTCGCCAGTCCGGTGAGCTGGCAAGGCTTACTGGGTGCCGTGAACCCGAAGTTCACATATGGGGTGTCGAAGGCCCCAAGACCATCCAAGAGATAGGTCGGATTGAACCCTGCGGCGGTCACCGCCGGATCCCCACCACCGGCTTGATCAATGGTCGCCTCGACCGCTTCGGATGCCTGGGCTTGATCACCGGTCGCGGCTTCCAAGGTGACGAAGCCATCGCCCATCAACATCCGAAGAGAGGTATTGCGCTCGGCAACCAAGGCAACTCGCTTTGCTGCTGCGATCGCGTCGTTGGTGCTTACTCGGATATTCATCACTGCCGGCGTGTCCATAATGTGCCGGACCTTGGGGAACTCTCCGTCCAGAAGTCGGGTGGTGGTCTGGCGCTCCCCCGCTGGACCGTGACCTTCAAATCCGATGATGCCGTCTCCGCTGCCGCCGTCGGACAGACTTAGCGTCACCTCTTCACCGGCCGTCATCGAGCGAGAGGTCTCGTTCAGCACCCTGGCCGGAACCAAGGCCGTCGCCGAAATTTGGGGTTTGCTCGGATTCCAGGTCAATTCCTTCAGTGCCATCCGATACCGATCGGTAGCGAGCAATGAGATGGTGTCGTCGTCGATCTCGACTCGCACACCAGTGAAGACCGGCAGCAGTTCGTCCCGGCCGGCGGCGACCACAACCTGGGCGACTGCTTGGGCAAAGGTGGCACTTGGGACGGTACCGGTGGCCTCCGGCATTGATGGCAGCGAGGGATAGTCCGCGACGGGCAAGGTCTGCAAGGTGAATCGGGCGCTGCCGCAGATCAGCTCCATCTTGGTGTCGTCGGAGGCGATATCGACCGGTTTTCCCGGCAGGCTTCGTGAGATGTCGGCGAGCAGCCGCCCGGAAACCAGCGCTTGGCCCTCGTCCGCGACGGCGGCCGCGACATGGATCTGAGCTGATGTCTCGTAGTCGAAGCTGGAGAATGTGACGCCTTCGGCGTCGGCGCGTACGAGAAGACCCGCCAAAATCGGCACACTCGGGCGTAGTGGCAGG
>DATCXA010000675.1:0-2808 GCA_036566085.1 Propionibacteriaceae bacterium | reverse complement strand
GAGCTAGTAGCTCGTCGATGACCTCCGCTGCGACTCGCTCGTCGTCAAGGTCCGGACGGGAGACATCCCGCCCGCGCATGGCACGGTCCAGAGTGACCAGCCCCGAGACACCGTCTCGCCCAAAGTCCCGCGGCCAAAGGTCGCGAGAGTCGTGCGTAGTCCCCGAGTAGTGTGTTCCTCCGCCGTGCGTTCCTGAGGGACGACCCCCAGGTGGCACCGCACCTGTCATGACTGCCACGCTAAAACAGATTCGCCAACTGCGTGAGTGATCGCAATCGAAGTGTTACGCGTCAGTAGCCGAAGCTATATCAACTCACAGGAGGGACTATGCCGGAAGGCCACACGCTGCACCGGCTCGCGCTCGACCTGACGCAGACCTTCGGCGGCCGGGTGGTCTCGGTTACCAGCCCGCAAGGCCGCTTTGCTGACTCCGCGGCGCTACTGGATCAGACACGAATGATCGAAGCAATGGCGCACGGCAAGCATCTGTTCTGCAAGTTCGAGGGTGATCGATTGCTGCACATCCACTTGGGTCTGATTGGCGGCCTGCAGCTTGGTCCGCCGGATCCGCCTCGCGGCGAGGTGCGAGTGCGGATCGCGACCGAGCAGGCGGCTGCCGACTTGCGCGGGCCGCAGCTGTGCACGGTGCGGACACCCGCCGAGGTGGCTATCCGGCTGCGACAACTCGGTCCTGATCCGCTCCGGGCGGACGCCGATCCTGATCTTGCCTGGCGGCGGATTTCTCGTGCGACCCGGCCGATCGCCGCACTCCTGATGGACCAAACCATTCTCTCCGGGGTAGGCAATGTGTACCGGGCGGAGGTTCTGTTCCGCAACCGGATCAATCCGCATCGTCCGGGCAACAAGCTGAGCCGCCGGAGCTGGCTGGGGATTTGGACTGATCTTGTCGAGCTGATGCCGCTGGGCGTGCTGACCAAGCGGATCGATACCGTACGCCCTGAGCACACGCCCGAGGCGATGGGCAGGCCGCCACGAAAAGATGATCATGGCGGTGAGGTCTACGTCTACCGACGGGCAGGCATGGCCTGCTTGGTATGTGGTTCCAAGGTACGCACCGAGGTGCTCGCCGGGCGCAACCTATTCTGGTGTGCGCGATGCCAGCGACGAGGATGATCTTGATCTCCGACTACGACAATCGGCGATGAGTGATGGTGTGTCAGACTCTCGCCGTGAATGGGTAAGAGTGCGCCGTGAGCAGCGGCACGTTGTTGAGCCACAACCGATGAACCCACAACCGATGCACATGGCGAGAATCCAGACAGGGTTGCCGGCGGACGGGCTGGCACTGCTCGGCGGTCGGATGGTTCACGTGGCCAGCCGGCCCGGTGCCGGCCCACCTGTCGTGCTGCTGGGTGGCTGCGGAGTGCCGAGCTATGACTGGGATCTCGTCGCTGATTTGCTGCCCGAGCTGGCGCTCGTCCGTCTAGACCGTCCAGGGCTGCTGGGTTCAGCGTGGCCGGATGAACTGCCACGACTAGCGGCCGAGGTGGCCACGCTGGAAGCATTGCTCGGCACTGTGGGACCGGCCATCGTCGTCGCTCATTCCATGGCCGGCTTCCATGCTGAGGCGCTCGTTCGGCAACGACCAGATCTGGTCGTTGGGCTGGTGCTGGCCGACGGCAGTGTGGAGTTGAAGCCGCCGCGACCGATGCTCCGCCGCGGTTGGCTCTGGCTCGCGCGGCTGGTCCGTCGAGTAATGAAGGTTCCAGTACTCCCGCTGGCCTGCTCGTTCGTACAGCGGTTGTTGGTCGCCGCGCAGAGCCATCGCAGGTTGACCGAACCCGTCGATTCGTTGACCAAGCAAACGTTCCGGGACCCCGAGACCATCGCCAGCGTTGTTGCGGAGCAGGCGGCGTACCCCGAACAGGCTTGGGATTTGGCGGAATTGCGCAAGGAATACGTCTGGCCCGCCGTTCCCACAATCGTGCTCACCGCCGCCGAGAAGCGTGGTGACCGGTGGATTGCCAAGCAGGCGCAGTTGACCGAGATACTCAACGCCCGGCAGGTCGTTGTTGAGGATTCCCGTCACCTGATCATGATCGACCGACCTGATGTTGTCGCAGAGGCGGTTCGTGGGCTACCCGAGCGCGGAGACGATCATGGCTGAAGCGACTTCGATCCCGCTAGTCATGGAGTTGTGGTATGCCGAGAATGCGCCCGACTTGGAAGATCCTCGGCTGCTCGAGGTGCTGCGTCGCTTGTCGCCGGACGCCGAACCCCAGACGGAGTCAATCGTCGTGCCACACGGTGATGGTTCAGCGCCGCTGCTGACGGTGATCATGCCCGGTAGCCCGGTCGGCGAGGGTGGCAAGGCGCTGCCTGACGTCAGCCAAACCTGGGATTGGGAGGAGGCCGAAGCCGCGGTAGCACGGTGCCGATCCAGCCTGCTGGTGACCGAGATGTTCAGCGACGACAGGACACCGCAAGAGCGCTGGAATGCGATGAGTGGTGTAGTTGCCGAGCTATGTGAGCTCACTCATCCGACGGTCATCAGCTGGCCGCAGAGCCAGCGGGTCGCCGACCCTGCCCTGTTTGCTGCCGGTGATCTTGATGGTTTGATCAACGTGCGATATTTTAGCGTCGCCAACGATCCTGGGGCGATGGTGATGGACACTCTCGGGTTGCACGTCTTCGGCGTTCCCGACGTGCAGTGCCACTTCCGGAACCGTGAGCCGCCGGAGATCGCGACAATGCTGTTCTCCACAGCGGCGTACCTGTTCCGATCAGGTGACGTGATTGCCGACGGCAACACGATCTCCGGACCACAGGGGCATGAGCGGCTGGTCT
>DATCXA010000661.1:0-4158 GCA_036566085.1 Propionibacteriaceae bacterium | reverse complement strand
CCCTCTCGACGAGAGCGCCCGCGGGTCGAGCGGCCGGCACGGCCACAGTGACCACGGCGCTTATCCTCACGCTGGCCCTGTAGAGCGCAGTGCCGCCGTTCGCGACCAACATGTATACCCCAGCCTTCCCGCGGGTGACTGCCGGCCTGGACACCTCGGCGTCGCTGGTCGGTTTGACGTTGACCACGTTCTTCCTCGGCATGGCGTTGGGGCACCTGCTCGGTGGACCGTTGTCGGACCAGCGCGGGTCCGGCCAAGTTCTGGGTGCTCGCGCCAGCCACGCCCACAACCCATCTCGTCAACGACTTCAACGCACTCAGCTGCGCCTTTCCCGTCGACGCCGACCTACTGCCCAGCGCGGCCGACGTCCGAACACGCGACCAAGGCATTGCTGAGGCGAAGTCCAACCTTGACACCGAATTGCACCGTCTCGGTGAGATCGGCGCCACAGCTGACGGCGCCGTGGGCCACCCGGACCCGATGAAGGCCATCGAAAAGACCCTCCCCCAACGGCGATTCGACGAGATCATCCTCTCAACACTGCCGCCGGGTGTCTCCCGGTGGCTCGCCTGGGATCTCCCACGTCGTGTCCGAGCCAGAACCGATGTTCCGCTGACGGTCATCACTTCGCGAAGCAGCGCAGCCGAACGATTCCGTCCGCGGAACCACCGGCGGTGACCCCGCCTGCGGGTGCTTAGTTGTCGTTACTGGGTTGGCGTGTGGTCGGTTTGGGCCAGAAGCTTGTCTATGACTGCTGCGAGGGCCGCTTTTTCCTCCTCGCTGAGGGCGTCGAACATCAGCCGCCTCACCGCCATGACGTGGCCGGGAGCAGCCTCCTCGATCGCAGTACGCCCCTGAGGAGTGATCACGACGAAAGCCCCACGCCCGTCTTCGGAGCAATCCACACGTCCCACCAGGCCACGACGTTCCATGCGCTTGATGTGATGAGAGACCCTGCTGCGCTCCCACTGCAGCAGGCCGGCGAGCTCGGTAATCCGCAGCCGACCCTCGGGATTGTCGGTGAGGTGGACCAGGACCTCGAAGTCCGGCATTGACAAGCCGACGTCTTGTTGCAGCTCACGCTGCAATGTTGAGGCCAACTCTGCGTTCAACTTCAGCCAGCCGCGCCACAGGTGCTCCTCCTGCGCGGTCAGCCATCGAACCGCAGAACCCATGTCCACCATCGTATCGGGAATAGTTGACACGTCACATAGGTTTAAGCCCTATGCACGTGACACGTCACCAATCTGGCGGCGTGACCCAACTGCTTTAGGAGTCTTCATGACCAACCCGACCATCACCCCTACCGCTCTCACGGATCTGTCTGGCACCTACGTCCTCGACCCCGCCCACACCCGAATCGGGTTCGTGGCCCGGCACGCGATGGTGACCAAGGTCCGCGGCCAGTTCAACGAGTTCGAGGGCAGCGGCGTCCTCGACGCAGCCGACTTCACCAAGTCAACCGTCACCGTAACCATTCAGGCCGCCAGCATCGACACCCGCAATGAGCAGCGCGACGCCCACCTGCGCAGCAACGACTTTCTCGCCATGGAGGAGTACCCGCAGATCACCTTCACCTCAACTGGCATCCAGCAAACCGGGCCAACCAGTGTCGAGCTCACCGGCGACCTGACCATCAGAGGCGTTACCAACACCGTCACGATCCCCTTCGAGTTCGAGGGCGCCGCTACCGACCCGTTCGGGAACCTGCGCGTCGGCTTCGAGGGCTCCGTTGTCATCAACCGCAAGGACTACGGCGTCACTTGGAACGTGGCGCTTGAGACCGGCGGCGTCCTGGTCAGCGACAAGATCACCCTCGAGTTCGAGGTCTCAGCCATCAAGACCGCCTGACCTCAGGCACCCTCCATCGGAGGCAGCTGAGGGCCGACCATCTCGTCTGCGGTCGGCCCCAGCCGCTTGACAAGACCGTGGATGGTCATGAGCCTGGGCCCACGGCTGTAACGCGGCCCGCTGCGTCGGTGGTGTAGCGACCGACGGACAGGTCGAGCAGAATGAGCGCGTTGCCGAACGGGTCGGCGACGACCGCAAGGCGACCGACCGGGATCTCATGAGGCTCGACCAAGACTGTGCCACCCGCAACGACGATGTCGGCTACAGCATCTTGGACCGACGTGACCAGCCAATTAGGCGCGTACTGGAGGTTGGTGCTCAAGACGAGTTCGGTCTTGCTGTCCGGCAACCGAAGGCCGGCTTGCCCGAGCTCGTCGTTGCGCCACAACAGGTCGTGGCCGAGGCAATCCCGGTAGAACGCCAAGCCCTGGTCGAGGTCTGGAACCGACACGGTGACAGCGTCGACCATCCGGAGGACGGGGCTCATCATCTCAGTGTGCTCGCATGCTTCCTGTTCGTCGCCGCTCGGCGGTCGGCTGCTGGCCGGGTCGGTCAGGTTTCAACCGATCGCCCGCCTTGGGTGGAGCGACGACTGTGGAGTTTCTAAATACATTCGGGGTTGTCGATTCGGTGTGATTGGGTGTCGCCGTAGCCTGGTCGCCAAGGTGCATGCGTGCACAGTACGAGAAACTCGTGTACGGCACGACGACCCATGCCGACGCTCAGAATCTCCTATGACATGGTCAAAATGATTCGTAGGCCGAGCCGCGGCCGGGTTCAACCGGGGCTCAGCACCCAGCGTTCGTAGTCCCTAATCGCGACGTTGCTTCCGCAGATGATCGTGGCAACACGCCGGCCAGCGAAGCGTTCGCGGTTCTCCAAGAGAGCGGCGACACCGAGAGCCGCCGAGGGCTCGACGACAAGGCCCGCGTACCGGTGAAGCAACCGCATGCCGGCCTTGATGCTCTCTTCGCCGACGAGCGCGACGTCGTCGACGACGATGAGGAGGTCGTCGAGAACCTCCGGGATTGTGCACCGACCGGCCACACCGTCGGCGATGGTCTCGATGGTGTCGGTCTGCACGACCGAGCCGCAACGCCACGACAGCGCCATGGCCGGCGCTCCCATGGGCTGGACGGCGACCACCTCGACGTGTGGGGCGAGGGATCTCGCGACATGACCGACGCCGCTTGCCAGCGCGCCGCCGCCGAGCGCGATCACCAAGTCAAGGCTCGGTTATCTGACACAACCGGGCCTTGATCATCTTCGGTAGGTCATTGGTTAGCGAACGCCATCGCATCCGGCCCGGTCAGGGGCCTCCGCGCCAGTGTTCGACGCGGTCATGGTCGGGCGTGAAGCCGTGGCGAACCCCCCACAGAACCGCCTGGGTACGGCTGGCAACGCCGATCTTGCGATAGATCGTTCGGATGTAGGACTTCACCGTGTTTGGGCTGAGGTAGGTGAGCTTTGCTACCTCGGCGTTGCTATTGCCTTGGGTGATGAGCGCCAAGATCTCTGATTCGCGGTCAGTGAGTCCCTCGCTTCGTCCTGGCCAATTCAGTCCACCGATGCTGCGTGCCCGTGGCGGGTCGCTGATCACGATATCGCCGGCATGGATCGCTTCCAGGGCGGAGACCAGGTCGCGCGCCGGTAATGCCTTTGACAAATACCCGTGGACGCCTTGCTTGCGGGCGCTCTCGATGAGGTCGGGGTCGAAGTTCCAGGTGTAGACCGCAACTCGCCGGGCACGCTGATTTCGGACGAGCACGGTGATCTCGTCATGATCGGATTCCGGCTGCGCGAAGGAGTCGTACAAGGCGATGTCGACCATGTCGGAAACGGGCTTGTTCGTGTCCAGCTCGGCGATCATCACGCGATTTTTGTACTGCTCGAGGATGTGTGCGATGCCCATCACCACGATGTCGTAGTCGTTGACCAACGCGATGGTGATCGGCGCCGGCACCCTGGGCTCCATGAAATGACTTTAACCTCCCTAAGGGTGTAATGCATCCGCCCTTGGGGTGGTTTAGTTATTGACGGAGCGGGATCGTTGCCGACGTACGGCACTCGCTGCGCACGGAACATCCGTCACGTTTGAGGAGGAAGAAGTGGAGATCATCGGTGTCATCATCGCCGGTATCATCATCGGCTTGTTAGGCAAGTTCATCGCTCCTGGCAACAGGGACAACATCCCGATCTGGCTGACCATTATCTGCGGCATCGGTGGGGTTTTGATCGGCTGGTTCATCTACACCGCGTTCGGAGGCAACGGCAGCCCAGGCATCGATTGGGTGCGGTGGATCACCG
>DATCXA010000644.1:0-17935 GCA_036566085.1 Propionibacteriaceae bacterium | reverse complement strand
AGCCGCCGCAACGTAGTCATGACCGTCGACCTGCTCGCCGCGTAGTGCCACGAACAGGGCGCCAGGTATCACTGATCGGGAGTCGGCCGTCAGTGCGGTGATCACCGCAGTCCCATCCTCCGGACCAGACAGTCGGGTACCCAGCACCATGGCGATCTCATCGACCGTCACAGGGATCACGGCGGCGCGCCCTGCTGACCCCGCCCGATCTGCCCTGATCTGCTCGTTAGAGCGGAGTCCGGATGCAGCACGGCCCACTCCTCGGCTACAACCACCGGATCGCTGAACGGAAGGACCGTACCGGCTACCTCCTGACCGAGCTCGTGACCCTTGCCAAGGATCGCGACCACGTCACCGGGCCTGGCCAGTTGCAGCGCGAGGTGGATTGCCGAGCGCCGGTCGCCGCCATCGATTACCTCTGTCTGCAGGTCCGCTCCACGAACTGCACCCCGGGCCCCGTTGATCAGCTGGGACCGGATCGCGCGTGGATCTTCGGATCGGGGATTGTCATCGGTTGCAATCACTACGTCGGCGTTGTGAGCTGCCGACTCCCCCATCGGCTCCCGTTTCTGAGGATCTCGGTCTCCGCCGCAACCGAGTACGACGATTCGACGACGGGATCGTCTGGGGCTTCCCAGCGCTTGCAAGGCGGCGGCGATCGCCTGTGGCGTATGTGCGAAATCCACGTAGACCAGTGGCGCTCCCTCACCCAGCTCGACCCGCTGCATCCGACCTGCAACCTCGGCCTGGCCTAGACCGATGGCGGCACGGTCCAGGTCGCCCTCGATCGCATCGACCATCGCCAGCGCCGTCAGCGCGTTGCGAATGTTGAACTCGCCAGGGAGATTGAGACTGAAATCGAGAATCCGACCTCGTACGTCGGCCCGAACGGCAGTTCGGCCATCCGGTTGAACTTGGTACCCAAGTGCTCGACATGCCGCATCGCCGTCGAGACTTACGGTGCTAAGGCCGATTCCGGAGCGCCGGCCGATCCGCTGCACCAGCTCGCGGCCCCGGGGATCGTCAACATTGATCACCGCGTGTTTGGTCCGCTCCGGGCTGAAGAGCGAAGCCTTGGCTTCGAAGTAGGACTCGACGTTTACGTGGAAATCCAGATGATCTCGGCCGAGGTTGGTGAAGGCCGCGACGTCAAAGGTGATCGCCTCCGTGCGGCCGAGCACCAGCGCATGGGAGGAAACCTCCATGACAACGGTCTCAGCACCCTCCTCGAGCAGGAAAGCCAGCAGCGCCTGTAGGTCTGTCGACTCCGGCGTCGTCACAGTTGTCGGGACGCAGTCCAATGGCTCGCCGTTCAGCCGGAAGCCAACAGTGCCGACCAGGCCGGTGTTCACGCCGTCAGCGCGGAGCGCGGCCTCCAACAAGAATGTCGTGGTGGTCTTGCCA
The DNA here is from genome assembly GCA_036566085.1 of Propionibacteriaceae bacterium. Lineage (GTDB taxonomy): Bacteria > Actinomycetota > Actinomycetes > Propionibacteriales > Propionibacteriaceae > Microlunatus. Next base: position 16,531 of record DATCXA010000644.1, on the reverse strand, counting down.
TTGGTGCCGGTGACGGCGCACATTGTGAGCGCATCGGCCGGCCGGCCGTAAATCGTGGCGGCGACGGACGCCATGGCCTGACGAGGACGATCGACAACGACCACTGGAAGAGGGAGCCCTTGAGCGATCTGCCCGCCAGCGGAATCGGTCAAAACGGCGACGGCTCCCGCCTCGGCTGCCTGCCGAGCAAACTCCGCACCGTGATGATGAGCGCCGGACAATGCGACATAGAGGTCGCCGGGGCGTACCAGCCGGGAATCCATGGTGATGCCACTGACGACCGAGCCGCCCACCTTGGCACGATCCCCGAGCAGCTCCGTCAAACCGATCTGGTGTCTGGTGCGCGGCCGAATCACGCCCCCCCGTAGAGCAGAAGACACGCTGGTGACGTTATCGATTCCTCGGTCCCTCTGGACCAATACCCTCCACCTTTAGTTACTTGCTTCGCCCGGTATTTGATTGCTCACTGCCACTCGCTGTGTTTGATCGCTCGCTACGGACTACCACTCGGTCGGCAGTGGCTTGTGCGGCTTGGCATCCGGAGCGACGGAGTAGCGCGGCAGCGCGAAATTCATGATGTCCTGGTACGCCGGTGCTGCTGTGATGGTTCCGGTATCGCCTACCCTCGGGTTGCTGATCACGACATAGGTCAGGATCTGCGGATCGTCGAGGGGCGCAAAGCCCACGAATGATGTTACGTAACCGCGGTAACAGCCGCAGCTGGTATCCGCGCGCTGAGCGGTGCCGGTTTTTCCGCCACTGGTGTATCGATCGAGCTTCAGGTTCCGCTGACCGTTCACACTGTCGATGACAGCTCCCATGAGGTCGCGTACTTCGGCCGAACTCTTCTCCGATATCACCCGCCGCGGCGGCGTACGCGGCATTGCCACTTCTTGGCCCTCGCCGTCGATCGCCTTCTTGATCACTGTCGGTGGGTTGTAGACCCCACCGTTCACGATGCCGGCGACGGCCGAGGCCTCCTGAATCCCAGTTACTGCAATTGCCTGGCCGAAAGCGACCCGATCCCGCTGGCTGTCCGCCATGTCCGCCTTCGGGAGGATGCCGGCAGACTCGCCAGGCAGCTCGATGCTTGTGGTCCGACCAAGACCAAAGCTGACCAGATAGTCGTGCAGCGTCTTCTTGTCGAGTTGGCGGGCCAGCAGTGTTGTCCCGATGTTCGATGACATCGCGATGACTCCGCGCATGTTGTAGTGCAGCACGCCGTGAGAGAAGAAATCCTTGATTGACCTACCACCGGAGCTGATGCGGCTCGGGATAACAACACGAGTACTCGGATTCGCAATGCCAGAGTCGATCAAGGCCGCCGAGGTCAAGACCTTCTGTACGCTTCCAGGCTCGTACGGAGCTGAGACTGCGCGGTTACCCCGGTCCTCGGCATTGGCGGCTTGTGGACTCGAGGAGTCGTAGGTCGGGGAATTGGCCAGCGCGATCACTTGACCTGTCTTCACGTCTAAGACGATGGCGAAGCCGGAATCGGCATGGGTTTTGGCAACCTGATCCGCGAGTCGTCGTTCGGTGACCCACTGCACGTCCGAGTCGAGCGTGAGCTGATAGCTAAGCCCGTTACGCGCCGGTGTGATCGAACTCCTGCCGAGTGGAATCTTGCTGCCATTCGGGGCGCTCTCATAGGTTTCCTTGCCTTCCACGCCGGCCAGCTGGGCGTTCAAAGTGCGCTCCAGCCCGGCAAGGCCCTTGCCATCGGCTCCGACGAAACCCACCACCGAGGCACCAATCGAGCCATTGGGATAGGTCCGGATGGGATCGCTCTCGCGAAAAATTCCGTGCAGGTGGCGGCTCGACAGGTCGGCGGCCAGTGCGCTGTAGGTCAGGGCTGGCACCTTCTTCTTGATATAGACAAAGCGAGTGCCGGGCTTGGGCAGCAGCGGCATCAGCTCAGTCTCCGACATGGCAAGGTGGCCGGAAAGCACACCGGCAATCTGTGCCGCGTCGGGCGTCGTGAGCGTTGGATCAGCTGTTACGGCGACGGCCGGCTGCGTTGCGGCAAGGACCAGACCATTGCGATCAGTGATCTGGCCGCGCGCCGGGAGCAACGGCAGTGTCCGAGTCAACGCATCGAGTGTGTAGGAAGAGGAGTCGAAACCCTGGAGCTGCAACAGCCGCCCGGCACACAGCGACAGGGCCATGGCAACCACGATCAACAGTGCATGCAGCCGGCGATGCGCCGGGGCGAGCGGCAAGCGAAGCGGAGGCTTGCGCCGGATTGGCCGGATCTGGGGTTGCTGAACTCTGGGTTTGAGCTCTGCTGATTCCGGGGCGGACGACCCCCTCGCGCCCCCCCGGAACTTTGGCGCCGCCGTGCGGTCACGAAGGATCCGTACCCCACGTGCATGCAGGTGCATGCTCGCTGAGCTTGTCGAAGCGGGCCCGTCGACAGGCGCGGTCTTGAGCTTGTCGAAGGGCTCAGGGCGCATAGAGCGTCGTTCAGCGTTGCGACTCAGGCGCTGGCTGCGAGGAATTTCTGAGCGCAGCGGACGGCGCGCATCGTAAGGATGCTGCTCGTCCATCAGCGTCGTCCCCCGGCCGCCACGCCTTTCTTGGTTGTGGTTCCGGCCGGTCGGTTGGCCTTCTGCTGCTCTGCCTTCTGCTGGGCCTTGGTCTGAGCAGCCTCTCGCTTGGCTGCCTTGGCCGCCGCTTTGGCCTCGGCACGAGCCCGCTTGGCCGCCTGCTCAGCCACCAGCTGTGCAGGCGTCTTGACGATCAGCGCTGGTACTTCTTGACCTCCAACGGGAGTGGGCTCGCCCAGAACCCTGCCGCCGGGAAGCACCAAGAAGGCTGGATAGGGGTTCGGCCGCATCCCAAGGGCCGAAGCCCGTCGCGCGAGTTCTTGCGGAGCCGTCAGTGCATCCAGCTGATCTTCCAGATCAGCTTGCGCGTACGCGAGCTCGGTCGCCTGACGATTGAGGGTGCGCGACTCGAAGGCCTGGCTCTGCAGCGTGGTATTGAGCATCAACAATCCCGCCATGCCAATGCCGAAGATCCCAATCAGCACCAGAAGGAAGGGAAATCGAGCCAAGCGGGCGGCTGGTTCCTGCACTGCACGAAGGGGCCGACGGTTCGCAGCGCCCTCGTCACGGCGGCCCGTTAATGGAGCCCAGAGCGCACTCAACCTGCCACCGCCATCTCCGCAATACGTTCAGCTGCACGAAGCCGCGCCGAGGCGGCGCGGGAGTTGCGAGCGATCTCGGCTGCAGTTGGCCGCATCGCTCCACGCGTCAGCAATCGCAGCTGCGGTTGGAGCTCAGCCGGCACAACGGGCATATCGCGCGGCGCGCGATCCCGAGCGGCGAGACCCAAGACTTGCTTGACCAACCGATCCTCTAGCGAGTGGTATGCCAACACGGCTATCCGGCCGTGCAGCGCCAGAGCTGCGATGGCGTGGGGCAATACCGATTCCAGCGCTGCCAGCTCGCGATTGACCTCAATCCTTAGCGCCTGAAAGGTCCGCTTGGCCGGATGACCGCCCGTCTTACGCGAGGCCGCTGGGACTGTGTCATACAGCAGCCGGACCAACCGTTCTGAGGTAGTAAAGGGCTCCCGCTTCCGCTCGGTGACGATCCGCCGGGCAATCCGGTCGGCAAACCGCTCTTCGCCGTACGTCCGCAGGATCCGAGCTAGCTCCGCCTGGGAGTAGGTATTGAGAATCTCCGCCGCGGTCAGTTCCTGGCGTCCCATCCGCATATCCAACGGCGCATTTTGGGCGTACGCGAAACCGCGTTCCGGATCATCGATCTGAAGTGAGGAGCCCCCGAGGTCGAGCAGGATCCCTTGGACTTTCGGCCGACGTAGCCTGGCGAGCACCTGGGGCAGCTCGTCGAAGACGGCCTCGACGAGGGTAATCCGGTCGGCGAACTCGGCGAGCCGCTCGGCGGCCAGTGCCAAGGCTCGCCGATCACGGTCCAGCCCGATCAGCTGGGCTTGCGGGCAAGCAGTCAGTAGCGCATGGGCGTGGCCGCCAAGGCCGAGCGTGCAGTCGACGAGAACACAGTCGGGGTCGCCGGACGGCTCAGTCAGCGGTGCGTCGAGCGCAGGCGCCAGCAGCGCAACGATCTCCGTCAGCATGACGGGTACGTGCAACTCCTGCTGAGCACCCATCCGACATCTCGACCCTTCATCCGTACTGACTCCCTTTCCGACTTGTCAGGGTCTCAAGGGGCGATAGCACTTTGAGCGCTGACAAGTCGGAAGAGGTTTGCGGCCGTGCTCGTGTAGAGGGGTTTCAACCCGAGATCCGCGGGGAGTCCTACCTGGCACCGGGGAAGTTGTGTCAGGGAGTCGAACCTGCGGGTTGAAGCCTCACTACACGAGCCGTTTTGCTGCCTGCCTTTGTGCTCCTCAGCCTCCGGGGAAGAGGGTTTGATTCAGTTCGGCAAATGCCGGTTCCTTCTCAGCGGAGTACAGCTCCCATGCGGCTGGATTCCAGACCTCCACGCGATCGATCGCCCCGACCACAACGCAGTCCTTGTCGAGCCCCGCGTATGACCTCAGATCCGGCGGGATCGTGATCCGGCCCTGCTTGTCTGGGGTCTCGTTCGAGGCTCCCGAGGCGAGTATCCGCTGGTAGTCCCGAACGCCTTGCTGGCTGGAGGAGGCGCTCCTCACGGTTTTGGTCATTTCGACGAACACACTGATCGGCCAGACCGCCAAGCAATGCTCCTGGAATTTCGCGATCACGAGGCCGTCAGCAAGTTCGTCGCGGAACTTCGCCGGAAGGATCAAGCGGCCTTTGTCGTCGAGTTTCGGAGTGTGAGTGCCGAGGAACACCGACCACTCTCCTCACTCCACTTCTCGCCCGCCCTTGCCATCCATTGGGCTCCACTTTGCGCCACTATAAACCACTTCTCCCCACATCGCACGTCATATTCGTTTGCGTCTTTTGTTTCGGCGTGTTGGCGCCCGTGAATCGCCCAAAGGGACAGAGTGCCGAGACGCGCGCAGACCACGTAGGGTTTGGTCATGTCCCTGGGCTATGAGAAGGCGGCCGATATCGGGCGACATCCTGAATCGGCGTACTCTCTCGGCGACGTCGTCCAGGTCATGGGACAGGTCAGGCACGCCATGGAAAGCGTGATCGAGGGCAAACGGAGCTCCATCGATCTTGCGTTGGTCGTGCTGCTGGCCGAAGGTCACCTCCTGGTGGAGGATGTGCCCGGGGTGGGCAAAACCATGCTCGCCAAGGCCTTGGGCCGCTCGATTGCCTGTTCGGTACGCCGGGTGCAATTCACGCCTGACCTGCTGCCATCGGACATCACCGGCGTCTCGGTGTTCAACCAAGAGACGCGCGACTTCGAGTTCAAGCCGGGCGGCATCTTTGCCAACATCGTGGTTGGTGACGAGATCAACCGTGCCTCACCAAAGACGCAGTCGGCCCTCCTGGAATCGATGGAAGAACGCCAAGTGAGCGTCGACGGTACGACCTATCTCTTGGAGCCGCCCTTCATGGTGGTGGCAACCCAGAACCCGATCGAGATGGAGGGCACCTATCCGTTGCCGGAAGCGCAGCGAGACCGGTTCATGGCGCGCATCCAGATGGGCTATCCGACCCCCAACTCCGAACTCGACATGCTGGAATCTCACGGCTCGTCCGATCCGCTCGCAGCGCTGCAGCCAGTGACCGATGGCGCCACCATCCGGGGATTGATCGAGGCGGTCAAGCGGGTCTACGTAAGCCCTGCTGTGAAGCACTACATCGTTCAAGTAGTCAATGCCACGCGTAACTCCCGGGATCTCCGGCTGGGTGCCTCACCACGGGCGACGCTGCAACTACTCCGGGCGAGTCGGGCTTTCGCGGCATTGTCCGGCCGTGACTACGTCACCCCGGACGATGTGGCGGCTCTCGGAGTGTCAGTGTTGGCGCATCGGGTGTTGCCGTCGACAGATGCCCAGCTCGCGCGCCGTACGGTGAACGATGTCATCGCCCAAGCAATTCAATCTGTTCACATTCCTGACCGGAGATAGCAAATCGTGACGCGTCCGTGGCGACTGCTCACTCATCGTGGACGGTTCTTCGTGCTGATCGGCCTCGTCGTAGTGCTGGTGGCGATGGCAGCCGGCCAGCGCGATGTCATGCGACTGGGTCTGCTGTTGGTGTCCTTGCCCGTCATCGCCGCCGTTCTGGTTTCCCGGGCCCGGCTCCGGATGTCGTGCGAGCGCTACATTGAGCCCGCGCAGGTCCCTCTAGGCTCACCGATGAAGGGCCAGATCATCCTCGGCCAAGATGGCAGGCTTCCGGCGGGGATCTTGCTGCTGGAGGATTCGGTTCCGCGAGAGCTGGGGAACCGACCGCGATTCCTGGTGGATCGGGCAGATGTGCGGTGGCGACGAGTGGTCGAGTATCCGCTGCTGGGACGCGTGCGCGGCCGTTTCTCCACCGGCCCGCTGACCGTACGAACAGTTGACCCCTTCGGCCTGGTCCAGCTTGATCGGCAATTCGTCGCTACCAGCGAAGTCATGGTGACCCCGCGGATAGTCCCGCTACCGACAATCCGAACAATTGGCGGCGGCGGCAGTACGGGCGAGAATCGACCGCATCGGGTGGGCGTCGTGGGTCAGGACGACGCGCTGGTACGCGAATACCGGCAGGGTGATGATGTACGCCGGATTCACTGGCGCTCCACTGCCCGTTGGGGCGACCTCATGGTGCGGCGCGAGGAGCAGGCGTGGGATCCCAGCGCCAGTATCGTGCTGGATTCCCGAGGGAGCGCTCACGCCGGCCGCGGTATGCAGAACTCTCTGGAATGGGCAATTTCCGCAGCGGCGTCGATCGGCATCCACTTCCTCGACGACGGCTTTGCTATCGAAATCTACGAAGCCGACGGACCGTTGCACATCAGCGGGGCGATGGGGCAGCACAGCTCGGTGTCACAGGAACTCGTGATCAGCCGGCTCACCGACCTAAGGCCCCGGGCAACGACGATGATTCACTACGCCGTGGAATCGGCCACCGTCGACCGGCCAGGACAGTTGGCGATTGCGATCATGGGTCGGATGACGGCTCGTGATGCGCACTCACTGCTCCGGGTACGACGCAATCGGGCGCAAGGCCTGGCCATGCTGCTGGATGTCGACACCTTTGCTGACGAGCCGGCGACCCAACAGCAACGGGCACAGCACGAGCTCGCGGGCCAAATCCTGCGTGACAACCAGTGGCGGGTCATCGATGTACCGCGCGGTATGGGCGTTGCCGACGCGTGGTCGGCCCTCGAGCAGCTCAACACGGCGGCCTGATTATGCGCGCCTCCGACCGAAGCATCATCGCCGTCACCATCTCGGTCATGTTGGCCTGCCTTACGGTGACCCCGCTGACTCAGGATTCCAGCTTCGTCGCCTTCAGCTGGGTGTTGATCATGGCGATTGGCGCCGCGACTTTGGGCCTGCGGCGCACTGGGCTGGCCAATAGTACGGTGCTCACCGCTCAGCTTGTGATCTTGCTGCTTTACTCCCTGGGCCTGGGCCTGACTCTCAGCAGCCCGACAAGCGACATCAGCACACCCTGGTTCGAGCATTATCCGTCACTCTGGGCGGCCGGCATCGAACACATGCGCACCCAGGCTTCTCCTATGGAGGCCGACAATGGAGTGAAGCTGATTTTTGTGACGGTGATCGGCATGATCATGGTCTTGACCGATTTGCTCGTCTCCGGAGTCGGTCGGCCGGCTTGGGCCATCGCACCGCCGGCCACGTTGTTCCTCGTGCCAGCCCTCGGCTTAGGCACCGACACCGGAGTGATCAGCTTCTGCTACATCGCCGTCGGCTATCTGGCGATCTTGATCGCCGAGGGCTTGAACTCAACGGCACGATGGACACGCGGGCTATCCCGGGACTCCGCTGAGGGTTTCAGCGGCGCAACGCCTGTGGTCTGGCGCGCCGCCGGGTATCTTGCTGTCCCAGCCATTATCGGAACCATTGTGCTCGGTTTCGCTTTGCCAACCTTGTATCTGCCAGGCATCGGTTTCGGTAACGGTCCAGGCGGCAACGGTCCGCTCCAACTGACCGATCCGACGCTGGATTTGCGCCGCAATCTCAACCAGCCGGAGGATCGCGACGTCATCGAATATCAGACCACCGCCTCGGACGGTGTCTACCTCCGATTGGCGTCGCTGCCGCAACTGAACGCAAACGGCTGGAGCAATGTCCAAATCCGGCTGAATCCTGGAGAGACCCTGCCAGCCATCCCGGGATTGAGCAGTGAGCCGAACGCCAAGCGCCGGACCACGATCAAGGTGTTGGACTTCGCATCTCAATACCTGCCACTGCCCTATGCGCCGCGAAGCTTCGACGCCGCTGGAGACTGGCGGTTTGATGCCAACTCGTTGATCGTGGTGAACGCACGTGAGCGTGCGCAAGATCTTCGTCGGCTGACCTACACCGTCGAAAGTGTTGACGTGAAGCCCGACGCCAGGGAGCTGAACGACGCTGTTCCAGGTACGCCGGCCGATGCCGCAGTCACTGCAGCCATTCCGTCCGATCTGCCGAACTCACTGGTCCAGGTAGCCAATCGAGTAACGGCGAAGGCCGACACGGCAGCAGGCAAGGCCGCGGCCATTCAGGCGTATCTCCGCAGCAGCCAGTTCACCTACAGCACCGAGCCACTGCCTGGCAGCGGATATGAGGCGATGCAAAATTTCCTGCTCCGAGATCACCGGGGTTATTGCGAGCAGTTCGCATCTGCGATGGCCATGATGGCGCGGGTGGTCGGTATCCCCTCGCGGGTGTCGGTCGGCTTTCTGCCTGGCGAGCAGGACCAGGACGTCTGGAAGGTCTCGATCCGCGATATGCATGCCTGGCCGGAGCTGTACTTCGCCAATTACGGCTGGGTGCGGTTCGAGCCCACGCCTGCCAGCGTCACTGGTTCGGCACCGGCATGGACGGTTCAAAACGCCGGATCATCCGACTCCGATCCTTCTGCCAACCCGACTTCTGAGTCGACCGACAGCGAGACCTCGCCGGGCGCCGAACAATCGGTCGCGCCAAGCGTGCAGCCGAACGAGCCTGGGCAAACGGCCGGTGCCGGCTGGGGACGGACCTTGATCTCGACCGGCATTGCTCTGGTGCTGTTGGTGATCTTGGCTGCGCCGGCGACCATTCGAATGCGACGCCGCAGCACTCGCCTCAGCGGGACAGGGCCGGCTGAAGAGCAGGTAGAGGCTGCGTGGGCCGAGATCAGAGACACCGTCGTGGACTACGGCGGATCGTGGCCCGATGGCTCCCCTCGAGCGATTGGGCAGGAGATGGCGAATCGGCTCGATGAGGAAGAGTCTGAGTCGATGAGCCGGGTTGCCACGCTTGTTGAGCGGTCTCGCTATGCCCGCGCCTTCGACGTTGGAGGCGCAGTAGGCGAGCTACCAAAGATGACTGCCGACATCCGGCACGGCGTCGCTGAGCCGACGGATTGGCGACACAAGCTGACGGCGTTGCTGTTTCCGCGGTCGCTGTTCCGGCGTACACCCAAAGAGCCGTAACGGGTTAGCCCGTTACGGCTCTTTGACTCGTCAGCGATGATTCACAAACCGCGTCGGCGGAACCGACTTATAAGCCTTCGTCGCGCCGGCGCCGCCAGCGTTCCTCCATCTTGTCCATGAACCCTTGCCCATCATGGGCGCGGGATCCCTGGGAGGTCTTCGCTCGATCGCGTCCATTGCCTGCATCGGCGTTGCCGCCGACGTGCTGCCAGGAATAGATGGCGGTCACCGCGGCCGCGACCATGATCACGAAGCCAAGGACGCTAAGGAACGGGTTGATCGAAATACCGGCGATGAGGAGGCCGAGGCCGGCGAAGAATCCCACACCGGCAATTGCCGCGCGACGCCGATGGACTCGCCGTACGCTCGTCCCCCGGAGTGCGTTGACCAGCTTGGGATCCTCGGCCGCAAGCGCGGCTTCCATCTGCTCGAGAAGCCGTTGCTCCTCATCTGAGAGGGCCACTGGCCACCTCCCAAGGGTCTCGTCGTACGCGTGCCGTCATGATACGCCTCTCACCCGTGAGGAGGAGATTCGATCCGTTCGGATACTGAATACCCACTGACGTGTGACTTGTGCACCATTGTCGACGGCATAGGGCCTCGTCCTTAGCTGGGCGATGTGGCTCCAGTCTAAGTTGCGGCGGAAGTATGGGAAACACCCAAACCGGCAATTGGCCAGCCATTGCGCCGGCTAAATGCGGCGAGTGAGTACTGCTCTTTGAACCGCCCCCGGCCCGAACTTTCCCACCGCCGCATCTATAGCAAGATCAGCTTCTCGCCATCCTCGTTCCGGGTCGGTTAGTTGTGGTTGCCAGTACACACGGTGTCGGTCGATGAGCTGCTCGACACGTACACCAACACGGCGGATTCGGGCCCGTCCGACGCCGAGGCGCTGGTAGAGCTGCAGCGCCTGCGCATAAATCTCGTCAGTGACGTCGGTGGCTGTTGGCATCGTGGTAGAGCGAGTTACCTCGGTGAAATCAGCGAACCGGACCGTGATCGAGATAGTACGGCCGAGCATGCGTTGCTTCCGCATTCGACGGGCGGTGCGATCCGCCATCCGAAGCAGCTCCCGACGAACGGTGTCTGGGTCATCTGTGTCCCGGCCAAAGGTCTCCTGCGAGCCGACGCTGTGCTCGGGTTCCATGGGAGTCACGCGTCGACGGTCTCTGCCCCACGCGAGCTCGCTGAGCATGCCGCTGGCGTGGGGACCGAATGCTGGCCGCAACGTGGCGCGTGGAGTGTAAGCAAGATCGCCGACGGTAAAGATGCCAAGACGATGCAGCTTCTGTGCGGTCACATTTCCCACGCCCCACATTGCCTCGACCGGAAGCGGATGCAGGAAGGCGACGACCCGATCAGGCAACACCTCAACCAGTCCATCGGGCTTCGCAGCTCGCGAAGCGACCTTGGCAATGAACTTGGTTGGACCGATGCCTACCGAGCAGCTGATCTGCTGTTCATCAGACACCACGGCCCGCACATATTCACCGATCTCAACCGGGCTCCCAAACATGCGCATCGCACCGGTCAAGTCCAGGAATGCTTCATCGATCGATGCCGATTCGACCACCGCCGCGACCGACCGGAAGACGGCGACGATCGCCTTCGACACCGCGGTGTAGCTGTCGAAATCGGGTGCTAGGAACGTCGCTTTCGGCGCTAGTCGCCTGGCCTCGGTAGACGACATTCCAGACCGTACGCCCTTCGCTCGTGCCTCGTATGTCGCCGAAAGCACTACGCCGCGAGGTGAGCCGCCAACGATGACCGCCTTGCCGCGCAGCTCGGGGCGCCGACGCAGCTCGACGGAGGCATAGAAGGCGTCCATGTCAACGTGCATGACGATTCTCGGGCTGAGCTGTCGCATAGGCCGAAAGCCTCCTATAGAACGAGTGTTCGACAGCACGCTAGCTCGCCCCTCTGACAGCTAGCGGGAAGCCGCGTCCATTGCGGGCGGTACGACTCGAACCGCCCCATCCCGAACTCCACTGAATCCGACAGCCCGCTCTACCAAGCGCAGAAAGGCTGTGGCGTCTCTGACCATGTCATCGGCCTCACGTGCGCTGACAATCGAGGTTGCGCCGGCGCGGATCGCATCACGCTTGCCTTCGGTGGCTGCGAAGAATGCGGCCCACTCGGCAAGCTCCGGAGCGACCTCGGCAAGCATCCGCCAGGCATTCTGAGGCCGACCCGTTGAACGCGGCCGACCAGTTGAGCGGGGCCGACCAGTGGAGCGGCCCGTGGTTGTAGGCGCGCGGTAAGTCAGCACAATGGCAACAACTCGTAGTGCCGCAAGGTGGGCAGCCAAGTACCGGTCGCTGGGCCGTCGTGCGAGCTCGGCTTCGGCAAGGGAGCTGCGGGCACGCTGCAGGTCATCGTTGCTGGCCATCGAAGTAAAGTCCTCTGGGTCGATCTGGTCCACTGTCAGGGGTCGTATGCACAAGCCGCGATCGGCACTCGATGCAGATAGGGGTCGAGGTCTATCTGCATCGAGACAACTGCATCGAGACATCCGCATCGAAGCATCCACATCGAAGCGTTCCGAGCGCATGGGCGAACTAAAGCCGTGTTCGACTTGAGTACGGTTCGACTAATGCCGTGTTCGCATCGAATGCCGTGTTCGCATCGAGTGCGGTGTCGAATTCAATGCGGTGTTGATTCAATCCGGTGTTGATTCAATACGGTGTTGATTCAATACAGAGTGGGCATCTTTTAGAACGCCTGTTCGAACAAGGACTACGCTACACCTTAGGCCCGACAGTTCGTCAAGAGCGTACGCTGACGGATTCGCGAACCTCTCCACGACGCGGCGGGGAATCTGAAGCAAGCTTTCAACAAGCAAGACCGGAATTAGACCCGGTGGTGATCGGACGCACTAGATTCAGGGCTGACAACTCAACGGGTCAGGAGTTGTAGACCGTGCCGCAGCAGTATCAGCCGTTCCTCCATGACCTGATCACCGTGCTCGCTGCGCCCACTCAAGTGCTCTCTCGATCCAGCGGCGAGATTGCTTCCTGGGACGATCGGCAAACGATCCAGGGCTTGATTCACGCCGACGTACGGGTACTGAGCGCACTCACCGTCACAATCAATGGCGACCCGGGCGAACACCTCGCCACGGAGCTCGAAGGCAATTGCGCGCAGTTCACATTCCTGCTCCCCGCGGCTCGCGCGGGACTCGGCGTTGCGGCCGATGCCCAACTGCGGCTCGATTGGTTCCGTCTCGTCGAGCCCGGGCAGCTCGCCGAGACGCTCATGATCAGCTCGCAACGTCTAGATGCCATCGAGGTCGATCTCAGGGTCGAACTGGCATGCGACTTTGCGCCGCTGGAGTTGGTCAGGGTCGGCCAGCCAACGACGGCCGCCCCGTTCCCGGAACCGTCAGGAGATCATTTCGCCTGGGTACACGAGGATATGGCGCTGTCATTAGTCGCCGAAGGTGCCAATCTGACAGTGTCTGACGATCACTCCAGGCTGACGCTGCATTGGCGAGTGGCCGTGCCCGCCGATGGTCAGGTCGACGTGCCCTGGCGACTGGGCGTGCAGGACACCGGCAGCGTTGTCGTGGTGCCCTCGGTGCCGCCACTCAAGATCACAAACCTGGCCGGTAGCCCAAGCGCTGACCATAGCCTCCAGCCCTGGTTCGCCAGGTCGCTGGAAGATCTCAACGGTCTGTGGATGGCGACCCGCGATGCACCCGACGAAGGCTTCTTTGCTGCCGGATCACCGTGGTATCTGACGCTGTTCGGGCGAGACAGCATCTGGGCGGCACGGATGGTGCTGCCACTGGATTTGGCACCGGCACGCGGCACCCTGCGCACGCTTGCCCGACGGCAGGGCGAGCGGGTCGATGTTGCCGCCGCCGAGGAGCCGGGCAAGATCCTGCACGAGTTGCGCCGCACCACCACACGCTTTGGTACCAGCTGGCTGCCGGCGGTCTATTACGGCGCCATCGACGCGACGCCGTTGTGGATCTGCCTGCTTCACGATGCCTGGCGGGCGGGCCTCCCAGAGCCCGATGTTGCGGACCTGGTACCGGCGCTGGAAAGGGCGCTGGCGTGGCTCATTGACTGTGGCGACGCCGATGACGACGGCTTTCTTGAGTATCGCGACGCCAGTGGACATGGCTTGGCCAATCACGGTTGGAAGGACTCGTTCGACTCAATCCGTTTCCACGACGGACGGGTCGCCGAGGGACCTGTCGCCATATGCGAGGCGCAGGGTTACGCATATGAGGCAGCGATTGACGGTGCGACTTTGCTCGATGCCTTCGGCCGCCCGGGGGCAGACCGCTACCGGTCCTGGGCCGCTGAGCTGGCAGATCGGTTCCGCGCCAGCTTCTGGTGCGGAACCGGTGAGAATCGCTATCCCGCGCTTGCTCTAGATGGGAACAAGCGACCGGTCGACTCGCTGACTAGCAACATCGGCCACCTCCTGGGTACCGGCATTGTGAACGCCGATGAGCAATTGCTGATCGCCAAGCTGGTGGCAAGTCCAGCTCTGGATTCAGGATTGGGCCTGCGCACAATGGCAGTCACTGACGCCGGATATGCACCGCTGAGTTATCACTGCGGCTCGGTCTGGCCACATGACACCGCGATCGTCATTTCCGGTCTGGTTCGGGCCGGGCTGGCCGAGTACGCCACCGGTCTTATTGAGGGTTTGCTACGCGCGTCGATCGCCTTCGAGCAACGGTTGCCAGAACTGTGGAGCGGCGAAGGACGACCGATTCCTTATCCGGTCGCGTGCCGTCCGCAAGCTTGGTCCGCAGCCTCCGCGGTTGTGGTTGCGCACGCACTCAATGTCCTCTGATTAGGGTCCTCTGATCAGGGTCCTCTGATTTAGGGTCCTCTGATCAAAGGGCCACTGTGATCCAAGCCTCTCGGCCAAGGGCCATATGATCCAGCCCATGCCCGACAACTCCCACAAGACTGCGCTGATCACGGGCGCATCGTCCGGCATTGGCGAGGCCACTGCCCTGCAGCTCGCCGAACTTGGCTACACCGTCTACGCCAGCGCCAGGCGCGTCGAGCGGATGTCGGATCTGGCCGATCGCGGCATTCGCACCAGAGCAGTCGACATCACCGATGACGCAACCGTGGTGGCATTGGTAGAGGCGATCATCGCCGAGACCGGGCGCCTCGACGTACTGGTCAACAACGCCGGCTATGGGTCATACGGCGCCTTGGAGGACGTGCCAATCGAGGAGGCGCGACGTCAGTTCGAGGTCAACCTGTTCGGCCTCGCGCGTCTCACTCAGCTCGTGCTGCCTCAGATGCGAGCGCAGCGAGACGGCTACATCGTGAATGTCTCATCGATGGGCGGCAAGATCTGGGAGCCACTTGGCAGCTGGTACCACGCAAGCAAGTTCGCCGTCGAGGGACTCAGCGACAGCCTGCGTGTCGAGGTCGCCGAGTTCGGCATCAAGGTCGTGATCATTCAGCCCGGAAGCATCCGAAGCGAATGGTCCGGGATCGCGGCCGACCAGTTGGAAGCGACGTCTGCGAATACTCCCTACGCCGGGCAGGCCAAGATCATGGGGGCAGTGCTGCGTGGAGTTGATCAGATGCGGTTGGCGTCTGGTCCTGAGGTGGTAGCCGAGGCCATCGCCAAGGCGGTGCAGAGCTCCAAACCGCGGACCCGATACGTCGTCGGTGGCGGGGCACGCGGCATCTTGCTGGCAGAACGAATCCTGCCGGATCGCGGCTTCGACAGGTTCATCCAGTTGGGTTACCGCCTCGCCGCGCGCTGACTGCCGAAACGTACGTGCACGTAGCTTCCAGTCACTCTGCATGGCTTGCAACCTGTGCAGACCGTCAGAAACCTGTGCAGACCCCTAGGACATCGATGGCGTCAGAACTCGCGCTACCCACCCCAACCCATGTTGAAGACCTCGAACGTAGCTGCCATGGGGACTCCAAATCGAGTTCCCGCTTGGCGCGCTCCACTTTCCAAGAATTCGGCGGGATCGAAGAATTCCCATCCCAGCCCATCGATGTAGGCCTTGTGAGCGGCGAGTGAGGCGACTCCCCGTTCAAAGGTCTGAGTGGTCTCCACAGCATGCTTTCCGTCTGGTGAGAAAGCCGCCCACACCTCTTTGACGCCGCCCCAGGGCTCCAGCCCATCAGTGATCTGCTCGTGGAACAGCCAGCGATTTCCCGCATCACGTACGGCATCCAAAGTGGCTCGCCCAGTGGCAATGTGGTCGGCCTGATTGAGCGCCTGACCACCCCAGGTATCCCGGAAGTTATTGGTGATCACGATCTCGGGCTGGTGGCGCCGTACGGCCGCACAGATCGCTTGGCGGAGCGGAATTCCGTACTCCAACACACCGTCGGGCAGCCCCAGAAACTCCACAGTGTCGACTCCGACGATCTTCGCTGACTCAATCTGCTCAGCCTCGCGCACCCGCCGGGCTTCGGCCGGCTCCATGCCGTCGATGCCGGCCTCGCCGCTGGTCACCATGGCATACACCACAGTCTTTCCTTGATCAGTCCAGCGGGCCACGGCCGCCGCGGTACCGAATTCAAGATCATCTGGATGGGCGACGACGCAGAGTGCACTCGTCCACGACTCATCGACGGCTTCGAGATCAGGCATGCGCCATAGCGTATGGCTGCGCTGGGAGTGGTCGAGGGCCCCACCCCCTACGCTCCTCTCATGGAACTGCTAGTCGCGACAGGCTGATGCCCGATCCCGTGATCGTGATCGGTGGCAGCTTGGCGGGTTTGGCTGCTGCGGCGCGGCTCGCCAAGGCCGGCTATGCCGTCGAGCTCTACGAAAGATCAGACGAGCTGGGTGGAACCTGGGCGCCGTACCAGCTCCAGAGCGGTGTCACGGTCGACAATGCGCCGGCGATCATCGGCTTCCCGGCACCATGGCGTGACCTGTTCCGAAAGAGTGGGCGGCCGCTGGAAGCCGAGCTTGCCAGGATGGGCTACGCCTTGGAGCCGGCCGGGCCGCCAACCATGACCTTTGCCGACGGGTCGGAGCTCGTGCTGCCGAGCGACCGCGGCGGCCAGTACGCCAAT
>DATCXA010000628.1:0-5009 GCA_036566085.1 Propionibacteriaceae bacterium | reverse complement strand
AATTCCCGAGCTCCTGGAATGATCCGAGGGGCTCCATAGCCGACCTCAGCGTGACGCTCGGTAAGTATGCCGCGGAGCGTCATGAAGGCGCCGGCACTCCCGCCATGGTCGTGCCAGTCGGTGCCCTGTCCGGGCAACCAGCTCAGCAGCCACGCTTCAAATTCCCGCTGGCGGGCGAGCCGAACGTAGTAACGATCGACGGGATCGTAGGACACCAGCGGCTCCCACAGGAGGCGCTGCTCGGCCAGGTCGGTGACGATCTTGACAAGATTGCTGGGGTTTCTCTCTTTCTTGGGCATGGCAAATTTCCTTCGACTTTCTCGACAAAAGCGGATGATCAAGAAGCCGCGAATCGATGCCGCGGCGAGGCAAAGTGTTTTGAGTTCAGCTCAACTGGATCGCAGACAAACCGAACTGGCCGTACGCCGCAAGTCGACATGAAGCCTGCGGTGCAGTCGCTTGATCATGTCGAGTCCTTGTTGATATCTACGGAGCGGTAAGTGACGTCGACCACCGTAAGCGAAGCCGGTGCTTCGATAAACCCCCGTCTCACTATAGGAAATATCTGGTTTTACTTGCTCCTCAAGAATCCCGGCGCCGCATGGCATTGTGGCGCTCGTGGAAGATCTGGTACGGGCCATGGAGGCAGCCGCCACCCCCGAGAACGCACGCGCATTGGCCCGATACTTCAAAGTGGCACCCGGTATGTACGGCGAGGGTGACATCTTCCTTGGTCTCAAACTCGGTGATCTCCGTCAGCTGGCCAAGCCGTACGCTGCGTTCGTCTTCGAACCTGATCAATGGCTGCCGATGTTGCGCAGCCCGATCCACGAACATCGGCTGATCGCGCTTGTAGTGATGACTGAGCGCGCGAAGAAGAGCGTCAATAAGCCCGCCAACGAGGCCGAATTGCAGATGATCTATGACACCTATCTCGGGAACACCAGCTATGTGAACAACTGGGATTTGGTCGATGTCAGCTGCGGCCCGATCGTCGGCGGTTATCTATTGGATCGCGATCGATCGCCGCTTTACGAGCTTGTCCGCTCTCCGTTGTTGTGGGATCGCCGGATTGCCATGGTTGGCAGCCAATACTTCCTGCGGCATGGTGAGACCGGCGATCTCTACCGCCTAGCTGAGATCTTGTTACCCGATCGCCATGACCTAATCCATAAGGCGGTGGGCTGGTCTCTGCGGGAAGCCGGCAAGCGCGTCGATGGAGATGAACTTCGCCGTTTCCTTGATCAACATGCGGCCGCCATGCCGCGTACGACACTGCGTTACGCCATCGAGCACTTCGACCCAACTGAACGCCGGCACTACCTTGCTATCCCCAGGCAGGCCGAGCCGAAATAGCTGCAGGCGGCCTGTCAGAGCGCCATTAACGCCGTCGCCGGGTGCCCGGTGACATCACCGTGGAGAGATCCGGGGCGGTGAGGAAATGGCGATGCTCGGCGGCAAAGGCGGCCAGGATGCCCTTCTTATTCCGAGTACGCCCCGGGTGGGGGATGTCGTGGAACTTCTCATTGAACTGGATCGCCGCTTCGGTGGCGCGATCTTTGAAGCCTCGCAAGCTGCTCGCGTCGACGTGCAGCATTTCAGCCACCAGCGCCATGTCGCCAGCTGCGTCGCGGAGGGCGCGCCAGACTCGCACCCAGGAGGCATCGGCCAACAGGTTGTCGATGAGCGGCGCCCACTGCAGACGCCGCTGCCAAGGCACCGGCGTCGGGTTAATGCCGTTGCAGATCGACTCCCGATAGTGCACCAGCGTGCCCGGATCGTTCTTGGTCTTGTCCATCAGCGCCGACGCATTGAACCAGTGATGTGCCGCGGCGGCGTACAGCGTCCGGCCGCTCTCGGTGAACTGGCTATAGGTAACGATCTTTGTCGCTGGACGCTCATGGTGGAGCCGGAGCAGGGCGGTCAGCCCGGTACTGGTCTGGGAGCTCAGGTTGAAGTCGACGAAGGCTAGATCCCAATTAAGGCCGCGGCGCAGCTGCTCATTCAGCTGGTCGATGGACGGCGCGACTGTAAGGTCACGGCCAAACACCTGCTCAAAATTCGCTCGTTCACCTGGCACGTCGTCAACCAGCAGCACGCCGCCTGTGTTCACCGCCAGACCTCCATGGTCTTGATCAACTGCTAAGCCCTTGATCATCTGCGGACTTGATCACTCACTTCCTGGCACCCAGCGAGCAGTGACTGTTTTGGTGGTGCCGTTTTGTTTTAAGCTCAGCGATCCGGAGAGGTCTCCCAAACGCGTCTCCAGCCGAGCCGAACTCGTTCCCGGAGTCTTCCACACCCGATCGGCCATGGGTGGAGCATCGTCAGTCACTGAGATAGCAACGCGTCCATCATCGGGTGCTACCGCGACGTGGATGTCACCCGCACCGGCGTTCAACGCGTTTCCGACCAAGTCGTTCAGGACCAACCGGGCAAGGTCACGATCATCGGCGGACAGCGCCTCCACGCTGACATCTACGGCGGCTTTCGCGCCGACAGCCCGCGCCAGGGTGAGCACCGGAGCCTCGAGATTTTGCAGGGTTGTCGAGCTGTCACGGCCCAGCTGGGCGAGGGTCAGCGTTTCCCGCAGCCGACTATTGGCCGAGACGGCAAGCTCGTACAGGGTGGGAGCAAGATCGCGGACCTCGCGCGCCTGCTGCTCAATCAACCGAAGATTGGTCGATAGGGCGCCGTGCGTCTCGCTGATCACCAATTCGCGTCCCGCGTGGGATTCTTCCTGAACCAGTCCCGGCAGGGTCTGCATGATCAAGTCCGTATCGGAAATTCGAGAACCTACGACCGCGAGCGGGAGCAAGCAAATTACGAGCGCTGCGAGCCAGCCGTCCGGTCCCCAGTCGGCCGGTAGCGCAATCAGACAGACCGGCAATGCAGTGAGAGGGCCGGCCACCAATCGGAAGATCTCGTGCCAGGCTGGCGGATCGGATTCCTCAGGATTGAACCAGGCGTGGTCATTGAAGATCAGCAACGAGGTCGTGATCAGGAGCACTGTGGCGGCGGCCAACATGATGAGTCGTGCCCAAAGCGGATCGTCAGTTGCTATCCAGGACGGGATCGCGATGAGCACAAAGGACTCGGGAATCTCGAAGTACGAGCCAAGGTTCAGTCGATGCCGACCGTCGGTCTTGCTCACGTTCCGGAGGTAGGCCTGCGATAACCAGAAGCGCGGCTGGGTTCCGTTCCGCAAATGCCGCTCGTTGGTCCACAGTAGATAGCTGCCGATGGAGGCAAGCAAACACAATCCGATCGCCAGCGTGCTGCTGCGACTGCCAATGGAGAGACTGGCGATGATCACCAACGCGGCCGCACGGATGTACCACGCATGCATCGTGTAGTTGCTGGAGCGCCGAAGTAATGCCAGGTAAGTGATCCGGTTTCGGCGATGACGGCTGAGCCTGCCGCCGAGGCTTGTGCCACTCACTGCCTAATGGTGTCCCGATTTTCTAGTACGCGGCAAGCGCTACCGATCAGTAACGCTAGGTAACTGCTGGCACGATGGCGGCGTGCAGCACTTCGACCTTTGCATTATTGGCACCGGGTCCGGGAACGCGATCATCGATGAGAGATTCGATCACCTCAGTGTCGCGTTGGTCGAGATGGGCACCTTTGGTGGGACCTGCCTCAATGTTGGCTGTATTCCCAGCAAGATGTTCGTCTACCCGGCCGATCTTGCCGCCTCGACGATTCAGGCCAACAGGCTCGGGGTTGATATGGACCTTCAGGGAGTTAGATGGCGCGAGATTCAGGAACGCATCTTCGGCCGGATTGATCCCAAAGCGGCCAACGGCCGAACCTACCGGCAGCAGAGCCACAATGTCACCGTCTTCGATGGGCGAGCACGCTTCGTGGGACCCCGGGAGCTGGAGGTGGGCGCGGCGGAGACGATTACTGCTGACCGGATTGTCATCGCTGCGGGTAGTCGCCCAGTTGTTCCAGATCTCCCCGGCCTGAGTTCGGTGGAGTTCCATACCTCTGACACGCTGATGAGGCTTCCTGAGCTACCGGAGTCCATGATCATCATCGGTGGCGGATACATCGCGGCCGAGTTTGCTCACGTCTTCTCTGCATTCGGAACATCGGTCACTGTGCTGAACCGCTCCGAGGTATTGCTACGGAGGGAGGATGCTGAGGTAGCCAAGCGGTT
The DNA here is from genome assembly GCA_036566085.1 of Propionibacteriaceae bacterium. Classification (GTDB taxonomy): domain Bacteria; phylum Actinomycetota; class Actinomycetes; order Propionibacteriales; family Propionibacteriaceae; genus Microlunatus. Next base: position 844 of record DATCXA010000628.1, on the reverse strand, counting down.
CACTGATCTTCTTGGTCGGCGAGTCGATGTCCGGCTGTCTACCAACGTAACGAGCGTTGAGAGCACAATCGACGGGCGCGTACGAGTGCATGCCAAGGGTCCAGAGGATGAGCTTGAGCCACTCCATGCGCAGGTTTTGCTGGTCGCTACCGGGCGGACGTCGAACGGTGACACCATGGATCCCGCGCGCGGTGGGATCGATGTCGACGACGACGGCTTTATCGTGGTCGACCCGTACCAACAAACCACCGCTGAGGGCGTCTTTGCACTCGGCGATGTCTGCTCGCGACAGCAGCTGAAACACATCGCCAACAGTGATGCCCGGGTCGTACAACACAACCTGCTGCACCCGGACTCGATGATCGCCAATGATCGACGATTCGTACCGCGGGCGGTGTTCTCAATGCCACAGGTGGCATCGGTGGGTCTCACCGAGGCGGAGGCCGCTGAGCAGGGAATCGACTATCTCGTCTCCAAACAGGACTATGGGGAGACCGCATACGGCTGGGCAATGGAAGATCACGACCACTTCGTCAAACTCATCGCTGATGCTCCGTCGAAGCTGCTGCTCGGTGCGCACCTGGTCGGGCCACAGGCATCCTCATTGATCCAGCTGCTGATCCATGCCATGAGCTTTGAACAGCCCGCGCCCGAGGTGGCTCGCGGTCAGTACTGGATCCACCCGGCAATCACCGAGGTAATCGAGAACGCACTCCTCGGTCTCAGCGACTGATCATCGCCGCCTGGTCTTACGCTCCGCCACCACTCTGCTGCAACCCATGGCCTTACGCTCCGCCACCACTCTGCTGCAACCCATGGCCTTACGCTCCGCCACCACTCTGCT
>DATCXA010000615.1:0-2789 GCA_036566085.1 Propionibacteriaceae bacterium | reverse complement strand
GCGCGGTGATCATCAGCACCGGCGCCGCCACTCCATGCCGGCGAAAATCGCGGCACAGCGTGAACCCGTCGACGTCGGGAAGCATCACGTCCAGCGTGATCGCGTCGTACGCCGTCGCCATTGCCATGTACATGGCCTCATCGGCATCCATCGCCAGGTCGGCCGCCAACCCCTGCGCGGTCAAGCCTTTCCGCAGCAGGTTGGCGAGCTTAGGCTCGTCCTCGACGATTAGGACTCGCACAGGATCAAGGATTTCACGATGATCGACAGCGAGCCAGACATCGAATCTCTGAGCTCACCCACCATTCGGTTTGCCGAGCGGCCCCATGCCATCTTTGGGACCCGCCTTCTCGACCTTGACGAGCTCCTCACGAGCAGCGCCGTCGGAGATGTCGAGGGCGAGCAGCGGCCCTACGCCGGGCGCGTAGAACTTGTATTCGACCGCGGTCGTCTCGACATTGCTGGTGTCCATGGTGACCAGCGCCTTCCCGTAGCGTCCGGCCTTTACCTCAACCAGATTGTTTGTGGCAAGGACCTCGCCATTGTCTTCGGCCTCGCCCTTCTTGTACTCCTGCCGGTACTTCTGGCCGACCTCCGGCTGGGCAGGCAGCATGATGCCGGGCATCGCGCCGTCCTTACCAGCCTCCCAGGAGCCGGCTCGGCTGGCGATCTTGCCTTTCTCAAACTCAGCGGTCTGCTCGCCCATGTACCAGACATTGCCCTCCGCATCTTGGGCATACCAGTCGACCGTGTCCTCAACAATCTGGCCCTGGCTTCGACCCGTATCACGTACGACCCGCGCTGTGATGCCGTTGGCCAGCTTCTTGGTGGCTGAGGTGACGACAACAACGATGTCCTGTGGCGGGTTACCTGCCTCGACATTGCGGTAAATCCACCGAGTGCCGGGCTTCATCGGCCAGTAGGGATTGGTGATGTCGGCGCTGAAGTTCGCCGGATCGAGATTGACCGGCGCTGCGCCGGTAGGCAGCGATGACCCCGCAGCGGGCGTGTTCGGTGCGGGGCTAGATTCCAGCGCCGGCATGCTTCCTGCCGGGTTGGCAGTAGGCGCGTTCGCATTGCTTGTGCAACCCGCGCAGACGAGCGCGGCAGCGAGCAGCAGCGGCCAAGCGTGTAGGCACTTCCTATTCATGAGTTCCTCCCCGAGTCCCTTCTCGGCGAGTGTTACAACGCGCCAATGAAAAACCGGTGAGAGGGCCGAGAAAGGGGGACCCTTTACGTCAATACCCAGTTCGTGTGATTCATCTCACACTTGGCGAGCAAAATATGGGTCGTGGCTTAATACCGAGCGTTTTGGAGCTCGCGGATGCGGTCGAGGAGGCCGGGCATTGCGGCTTCAATAGCCGTAAGAGTGTCGGAAAAGCCAGCGTCGGATCCAAACCAGGGATCAGGTACGCCGGAGCCCGGCTCGGCAGCAGGATCGAAGTCAGTGAGCAGACTCACCTTGCTCGGATCAGTGGCCAGCTCCAAGACGCTGCGCACGTGATTGTCCTCCATTGCGACCACAAGATCGGCCGACTCGAGCTCGGCCGCGGTGACTCTGCGGGCCCGATGGTCAGCATGCCGGTAGCCATGCTTCTCCAATACGGCCACCGCACGGCGGTCCATCGGGTCGTCGTACTCCTCAGAGATCGTGCCGGCGCTGGAGAACTCAACGCCAGCTATGCCCGCATCGGCAGCCGCCCGTTCCGCGACCCGCTCTGCCATCGGTGAACGGCAGATGTTGCCCAAGCAGACGAAGACGACGCGAACGGGACGACTAGGCAATTGGCTTTGAGGTGGGCGCTCAGCCACGTCTCTGATCATCCGGGTCAGGCAGGAAGACGTTCAAGAGGAAGCTCACGATCGAGATGATGATCGCGCCAAGTATCGCTGTCCAGAATCCGTCGACCTTCCAGCCAAGATCAAACAAGCCCGCGAGCCAGGATGTGAGCAGCAACATACAGGCATTGATCACAATCAGGAACAGACCCAAGGTCAGCAAAATAAGCGGTGCGGTGAAGAGGGCGAAGAGCGGCTTGATGATCGCGTTCAAGATGCCGAAGATCAACGCCACGACCACCAAGGTGATGATCTTCCTCGTCATACTCGAGCCGGTGAGGCTAATGCCACCCAATATCCACGTCGCAACCGCGAGTGCAGCGGCGTTGACCACCAGTCTCAGTAACCACCTCATAAAGTCGATCGTTCCACGGATCTCAAATTCTCGGACGCGGATCGCCGTCAACGTCATTGCCGGCGCGACACCAGGCCGCCACCTCGGCAACCGTGTTGAGGACCCGAACCGGCGGATGCTCAGGGCGGGCGATGATCACTACTGGGATACCGAGATCGCCGGCAGCATCCAGCTTGGCTACCGTATGGGCGCCGCCCGAGTCCTTGCTGAGCAGTACATCGATCGCATATTCGCTGAGGATTTGGCGCTCATCGGAGTAGCTATACGGCCCGCGAGACATGATGACCGTCCAGCGTTCCGGCAACGGCTTGGCGGGCGGATCGACAAGCCTAACCAGGACATTCCGATCAGCCCAGGAACCGAATTCCGTCAGCGACTGCCGGCCCGTTGTCAGAAAAGGCCGGCGGGCTGAGTCCGCGACAGCCCGGGCGGCTGCGGCGTCTCGCACCCAGATCCAGGAGCTGGCTCGCGGATGGTCGGTCCAACCAGGACGTTCCAGTCGGATGAGCGGAGTACCAGTGCGGCTCGCTGCCCGCACCGCGTTCTCAGTGATCGTCGCTGCGAAAGGGTGGGTCGCATCCACCAGGGCCGCGAC
>DATCXA010000612.1:0-8559 GCA_036566085.1 Propionibacteriaceae bacterium | reverse complement strand
GCGTACTGTCGGGCTGATCATCGCGATGGTTTATGCGCTCGGTGTGGTGATCATGGTGCTGGCTGCACTGGTCGGGCTGCGATACACCTCGCTGACACTGACGGCCGACGTCACAGTGGTCGGGTACGCCGCATTAACCCTGGGCTGGTTGTTGATGTCGATGTTGGTCTTCGGCGTCGACGAGACCATCGATCCAGCCAAGTTCGCCCTACTTCCGGTGCGGGCCCGAGAGTTGTTACCAGGGTTGCTAGTCGCCGGTTTGATCAGTGCACCTGGGATAGCGACGGTCCTCGTGGGTGCCGGCTTGGTGATCACCTGGGCGCGTACCGTTCCGCTGACGGTGGCCGCGCTGATCGCGACCGGCCTCGGAGTGGTGACGTGCTTCTTGCTCTCCCGGGCCGCGACGGCCGCCTTTGCATCCTTCCTCGCTTCCCGAAGGTTTCGTGATCTTGCATTTGTTGGAGTCGCCCTCTTCGGCGTCGCAGTGGCCATTGCCGGAAACCTAGTCGGTGCCATCGTGAGGACCGACATCGATGAGCTACGGCGCAGCCTGAGCAATCTCGCGACGGTCGCCGGTTGGTCTCCGTTCGGCTGGGCCTGGGCTATTCCGGCCGACCTCGGACGGGGTGCCTGGGCAGTAGCGGGACTTCACCTGGTATTGGCTGCCACCTTTGTCGCGCTGCTTTGGATGGCTTGGAGCCACTTCCTCGCCGCTGGCCTCGTCTCACCGATCGAAGGCCACGGAACCGCCAGCAAGGTGCGTGCATCGACCGCCGTTGAGCGGCTTTACCCAGCGACGGCCGCTGGTGGGGTGGCAGGGAGAACGCTGCGCTACTGGCGACGAGATCCGCGCTACCTGGCGGGAATCGCCGGGTTTTTGATCGGGCCGATTGTGCTGATCGTTACCCAGGTGATCAATCCAGAGGGAACGGCTGCGGTCGCCGCGTTCGCCCCGAGCCTCCTCGGGCTTCTGGTGGGTTTCAGCCTCGCGCAGGACCTGTCGTACGACGGAACCGCGCTCTGGCTTCATATCTCTGCTGGCATCAGTGGCGCTGAAGATCGTGCCGGACGTGTGATGTCAACGATGACGATCTATCTGCCACTGACAGTGATCTTGCTCGTCGTCGCCATGATCACGACCGGTGTCTGGCATCTCCTCGTGCCAGCCGTCGGCCTCGCCCTTGGCCTCATGCTGACCGGCCTCGGCGTCGGATCCTTCGTGGGTACGCTCTGGCAGTGGCCAGCGCCGCCGCCGGGCGCCAACCCCTTTACCCGCGGTAACGCTGGTGGCCTGCCATCGCTGCTTTGTTTTGCGCTGACCATGCTCGGCACTTTGATCTTGGCGTTGCCAACAATCGCTTTGGTGATCTGGTCATTCTTCACACCTTGGGCGGCGTACCTGACTCTGCCGGTCGGCCTTCTGTGCGGGTTCGGGGTACTGCGGATCGGGATTGAGCAGGGCGGCCGGATCCTCGACCGGCGTTGGCCAGAGGCCATGCTTGCAGTATCTGAGAAGGCCGCTTGAAGCCGCCTGCCTGCCACACCTTGCCGAAGTAGAAAAGCCGATGCATCGGTTGGCGCGGCATGCTCCGGCCCGCCGCGCGATGAAGTTCTTAGACGCGCATAGCGAGAGCACTGGGGAGTCGTACGGCCGGGTGCTTCTTGATCGACTTGGCGTACCGGCGCCAATCCCTCAATTCGAGGTCTGGCATCGCGGGATGCTGTCGGTCGTGCCACCCTGAGGAGCTGCGTGTACGGCTGGAGCGGGCGTTCGAGCGGGGCCTCCAACCCGCCTGATTGGCTCACGCCCCAGTTTCGTGCTCCACGCCCCACCTATACGAGGGCGTCGACGGTGAAGGTGGGGCGTTACCGAGGTTTAGGACCGAGGCGTACGACCAGCACTCGAAATCCCTTCGATGAGGCGACACGTTCGCAGTCGTAGCCCTGTTCGATCAGCCACCGCTGCAAGGTGTCCGACCCCAAGTTCTTGCCCACCACCAGACGCGCCACACCATCCGGCGCGAGCCGGACAAGCCAGCCGAGCAGCAGCTCGTGCAGGCCCTGTTTGCCAATTCGGATTGGAGGGTTGGACCAGATCTCGTCGTAGTGCACATCAGGTTCGACCTGCTCGGGCCGCAGCACCCGTACCCGGTCCGCGACGCCCAATGCCTCAGCATTTTCCTGGCACAGTCGCAAAGCCCGTTCGTTGACATCGACCGCGTCGATGACTGCGCCGGGAGAATGCACCGCTATCGCCAGTGCGATCGGCCCATAGCCGCAGCCGAGGTCCAAGATCCGCGGGCTGTCCTGCGGTATCGGTGACGCTCGCAGCAGCACGGTCGTACCGCGATCCAAACCATCGGCAGCGAACACTCCGCCGGCTGTGATCAACGTCAGCTCTCGGCCCCAGATGTGCGCCGTGATGGTACGCCGCACCTCGGCACCGGTGGGCTGATCACTGAAGTACTGCGAGGACCCTGACATCATGATCGACTGAGATCCCGAAGCGCCCGCGCCTCAGAGGCCCGCGCACCCAGTTCATGATCAGCCGGATAGCCAACCTCCTCGAGTGTCAGCCCGGCAGCCGGCATCACGATGATCGTGGAATCACGTACGGCACGCTCGGTCACGGCAACCAGCCATTCATGATCACGCTGGCCAGTGGCGACGGCAACCAGTGCCCCAACCAGCGACCGGACCATTGAGTGACAGAACGCATCCGCGCGTACCGTGCACTCGATCACACCCGCCATCGGACCGGATGCCACACGTCGAGCACCCAACTCCAGCAGGGTACGAATCGTGCTGGCCCCCTCTCGACGACGACAAAACGCCCCGAAGTCCTTCAGTCCAACAAGCGCTGTCGCCCCCTCGTTGAACCGGACAAGATCAACTTCAGCAGGCAGCCGGGCGATCTGATAGCGATACAACGGATCCGGCGGCACGCCCGCATCGCTCAGCCGGTAGACGTAGCGGCGCCAGATCGCCGCAAAGCGGGCGTCGAACCCAGCCGGAGCAACCGAAATCTGTCGCACTACACAGTCCCCGCCCAGCACACTGTTGAGGCGCCGGGCCAGACCATCGCCGGCGTCTGTGATCACTCCCGAATCGAGGTCGAGGTGTGCGACTTGGCCGCGCGCATGGACGCCGGCATCAGTACGCCCGGCGCATACCATTCGCGGCGGATCGGCCAGCCGCAGCACCCGGGCAATCCAGGTCTCCAGTTCGCTCTGCACGGTACGCCGCCCGGCCTGGGCAGCCCATCCAGAGAAGTTCGTGCCGTCGTAGGCGATATCGAACCGCCATCGAACGGTGGCCGCTTCGGCCGACTCAACCGACACGGCGATAGGCGAGGTCGAAGATTTGATGCCCTGCGTCGAGGCCGCGCTGTTCGAACTGGGTGATCGGCCGCGCCTCCCAACGCGGTGCTCTGCCGTTGGCATGCTCGCTGGCAAAGCGGGGGTCGTTGTTGAAAACGCTGCCTATCCAGTCGGCATAGTCGGCGGAATCGGTCGCTATCCGCCATGTCGCGCCAGGCCTCATCCGAGATGCTGCCAACGCCGCGAAGGCAGGCGTCACGAGCCGGCGCTTGTGATGGCGCGGCTTCGGCCAGGGATCGGGAAAGAACATCCACACTTCGTCGACCGATCGAGGCGGCAGCAGGTGCTCCATGCCAGCGACAGCATCTGCCTCGATAATTCGGACATTGTCCACGCCCTGGCGTACGAGGTGGCCGAGCATTCGTGCGATGGCCGGCCGGTAGACCTCGAAGGCGAGCACATTCGCATCCGGCCGGGCCACTGCCATAGAGATCAGCGACCCGCCGGTGCCAGGCCCAATCTCTAGAATCAGCTCGGCATCCCGACCAAATGCTTCGCCAAGATTCACTGCGGCGGCCGGGTGAATGGATGTCGAGGTCTGCAATCGAGGCACCTCGATCACGAAGCGGTCGCGATAGAGCTCCCAAGCACGATGATGGTTGACGCGCATCCGGTTGCTGCGTCGCACAAACGAGACCACCTCCCGCCGTACGTGGTGGTCCTCGATCTCGGCCGAGTCAGTCATGATCTTGGCCAATATAGTGGCTAGCTCGAGATGTCCTTGGTTGACAGCCTTACGCAGGCAGCTAGCCAAAACACTCCGGCGTACACCACAGCGGTGATCAGTCCGCGCTGGATCGACTCGGTAGCCATCGGGTCTCGCAGCAGATCAGCAAACGCGGTCCACCAATGGGTCAGCAGCCACGGATGCAGCCAGTCCAACTGTGAAATCGAGTCGAGGATGAACATCAGCACATCAACCAGCACGATGGCAATTGTCGCGCCCAGCGGCTGCTCGGTAAGAGTGGACACGAAGAGCCCGATCGCACCCAGTGCTGAGAACTGGGCCGCGAGGTAGAACGAGCTCAAGAGCAGGCGCCACACCCCATCTGCCATCGATGTCTGGGTGCCAGAGAGTAGCGTCATGTCGCCACCGCCGAAAAGCGCCAGCCCCATAATCGTCCCCACAAGCGCCACGATGAGCGTCGCCACCAGGGCGAAGATCACGATTGCGGCGTATTTGATCACCAGTAACCGGGTACGGCCGGCCGGAATCGCCAGTAAGTAGCGCAAGGTGCCGAGGTTGGCCTCGCCGGCAACAGAGTCGCCGGAGATGGCGCTGACCGCCAAAGGCAAGAACAGCGGCAGCTCCAGGGCAAGCGCCGCAAAGGCCACGAACAGCCCATTTCCGGTGATCCCGCTAATGATGTCAACGCCGCCCTCCCCGTTTGGTGAGGAGAGGCGTACCGAGATTGCCAAGATCACTGGAACAACAGCGAGCACCCCTAGTCCTGCGATATTGCGCCGGCGACCGAAGATGATCTTGAGTTCAGATCGTAGGAATCGGGTCGATACCCGAGCCCGGGGCGGGTTGCCAACCAGGACGACCTCAGCCGCTGACATCGAATCCCTCTCCCGTCAAGGACACGAACACGTCCTCAAGGCTTGGCCGCAGCACCGTGAACCCCACCACGGGCACACAAGCATTGACCAGGTTGGGCATGATCTTTTCCACGGCCACATCACCAAGGTTTGCCGTCACGGATCCGGTCGAGGTCTCAATCTCGCTCAGTCCCAGCTCGGTCAGCACCCTTCCCGCGTCCTCGGGCCGATCGGTGTCAACGCGCACGACCTGTACGGTGCTCGCCTGCAGTTCGCTCAGCGGCCCCTGCGCCACGAGGCGGCCTTCATACATCACCCCAACGTGGCTGCAGATCTGCTCAACCTCGGCAAGCAGGTGGCTCGAGACGAGTACGGTGGCGCCGTCCCGCGCCAGATCACTGATCAGGTGCCGGACCTCGCGGGTGCCCTGCGGATCCAGCCCGTTGGTCGGCTCGTCCAGCACGAGCAGGTCACGAGGCATCAACAGTGCTGCCGCGATCGCCAATCGCTGCCGCATGCCCAGCGAATAGGCCCGGTAGCGCTTCTCCGCGGCCGATAGCAAGCCAACTCTGTCAAGTGCGGCGTCGATTCGCGAGCGGGAGGTGCGTGGATCGCTATAGCGATCAGCAGCATCGAGTCTGCCGAGGTTGGCGCGGCCGGAAAGGTAAGGGTGAAAGGCCGGACCCTCGACCAGCGAGCCGACGCGCCAGAGCACAGTCCTCGCTGCGGACGGCATCGGCCGACCGAATAACGAAATCTCTCCGGCCGTCGGGGCGATCAGCCCTAAGAGCATGCGGATCGTCGTCGTTTTGCCCGAGCCGTTCGGACCCAAGAAACCGTAGACCGCAGCGCGAGGGACCTCCAAGTCAATGCGATCGACGGCAATCTGGCGCCGAAACCGCTTGGTCAGCCCGCTGGTGACGACGGGCGCAGCATCGGCAAGGGCGGATGTCACCTGCTGAGCGCCTGGTAGATCACGTCGGGACGAACCGCGCCGACGGCAAGCCGCCCATCGTCGGTCCAGACGGCGGAGAGGGCGGTACCGGCGAGCAGCCGTCCCGAACCCCACGACCCGTGCACCGACTGCAGCTTTTCGAGGAACGCCTTGAGCTGCTGATCGTTCTGGCTGTTCGTCAGGTGGTCGATCTTCGTGATGCGCACGGCAGTCCAGCCGCTGCCGATGATCTTGGTGGCTTTCCTGGCCTCTTCCGCCTGCTTGCGATCTTGTGCATTCGGCGTGGCGCTCGGCTGAACCTCGGTGACCTTGGCGCCAGGCGGCGGATTGAAGGCGAACTCCGAATCGTCGGGTCGAGTGAAATCCACCGACGTGTAGGCAACCTCGAACACGATCTTGTTGCCGGTTCCGAACACCTGCACGCGGAGCGGCAGTTTGGTATCGCCGTCGATCGCAATCCGTACTTGGTCGATCAATGTATTGGAATCGTTGGGGTCCAGCACCAGTTCGTACGCCGGGCGGCCGGCAACCTCGACCGCACTGTCGCTCGTCACCGTTGTCGTCGGCTCCAACGCCTTGAGCACCCTATTGGCAGCCTCCTCCGGCGTCGTGGGCGTTGCAGATGGAGTCCTCTCCGGCTCGGCGGTGACAGTACGGTGAGTCGCCGCATTGTCTTTGCTGGACCAGGTCCAGACGTCCTTGCCGTTCTTGATGATGTCGTACTCGCTGTAGGTGCCGAGCACCGCCAGACGTGCCTTGTCGGGCGCCGAATAGCGCACTCGGAGCGTGTGGCTGCCAGAAGCCAGGGAGGGCAGTTCAGCGTTGTCTTGTCCGTTCGGACTCGGGATAGCGGGAATACCGAGATCGGCTCGTTCCACGACGGTCCCAGACAGCCCGTCGGTCTTCGCCTGCTGAAGATCGACCAGCAACTCCTGCGGCGTACGGGTCGGCAACTTCTTTTCGGCGCTGGCGGTTGCAGCAACCAGACCAGTTCCGGCCACCACCAGGACAAAGGCCAGCGGCGCCAGCAGGCGCATCGCCGGTTTGGAGCTGAAGATCCGCATGTGCCAATTGTTGCCGTTGCTCACTGTGAGAACGCTGTGTTCGATCGAACGCGCACTGGCAGCCCCCAGCCTGCGCGCCGCCCATACTTGGCGTGTGCGAGTGCTGCTGGTCGATGACGAGGAGCGGATGGTTGCCGCACTCCGGCGTGGCCTGGCCGCTGAGGGGTTTGTGATCGAGAGTGCCTCCGACGGCAGGTCTGGTTTGCGCCTGGCTCAGTACGGGGACTTCGATGCTGTCGTGCTCGACGTCATGTTGCCCGGACTCTCCGGATACGAGGTGGTGCGCCGGCTCCGCGCTCACGGCAACTGGGTGCCCGTGCTCATGCTTTCGGCGAAGGACGGCGAGTACGACCAGGCCGATGCTCTGGATGATGGTGCGGATGACTACTTGACCAAGCCGTTCTCCTTCGTCGTACTACTGGCTCGGATCAGAGCCCTGCTGCGGCGTGGTGCAAGGGCCCGGCCGGTCGTGCTCAGCGCGGGCGATCTGAAGCTCGATCCCGCAAGCCGTGAGGTCTGGGTCAATGGAGTCCCAGCGGATCTGACGCCGCGCGAGTTCGTGCTGCTGGAGTATCTGATGCGCAATGCCGGCCGAGCAGTCGGCAAAGCGGAACTGCTTGATCATGTCTGGGATAGCACTGCCGACGTCGCACCCAATGCCGTCGAGGTCTATGTCGGGTACCTACGGCGCAAGATCGGTAACGATCGATTGATCACGGTTCGCGGCGTTGGCTATCGCCTTGCCTCATGAGTGGGGAACCCACCAGGTGAAGCGATTCTGGACCTTGAGCCTACGAGTCCGGCTCATGATCATTGGGCTTGCTGGGGTAAGTACGGCGTTGATCATGGGCGGCTTGGCGTTCTTCGGCGCGCTGACCTACTCAGTTGATCGCACTCTGGACAACGAAACGCTGGCAAGCGCCGAGGAAGTTGGCCAAATGATCAACGACAGTCGGCTGCCCAGCCCTATTCCGATCTCGGGCGCGCAGGTCGTGCAAGTGGTGGACGCCCAGCAGCGGGTAATCGGCGGTTCGGTTACAGCTGACCGGCTGACACCGCTGCTCCGGCCCGACGAGCTCGCGAGGGCGCTCACCGGCCAGGCCGTCATAGTGGATGGTGTACGGCTCGGGATCTCCGGGCCGTTGCGCGTCCGAGCAATTCAGGTTGGTCCCGCGGCGGCACCGGTCAGCATCATGGTCGGACTGCCGTTCGGGGACGTACTCGCCACGCGTACGGCGCTGCGGAACGCTCTGCTCGTCACCTTTCCGTTGCTGCTCGGAGCGCTTGCCCTCATCGCATGGCGGGTGATCGGTTGGACGCTACGGCCGGTGGAACAACTGCGTGCGGGGGCCGAGAAGATCAGCAGAACGCGCCGCATCAGCGGTCCGGTCAGGAGCGAGCGACTCCCTGTGCCGCCGGCTGCGGACGAAATCCGCGCCCTGGCTGTCACCCTTAACGAGATGCTCGACCGGTTGGGTGAAGCGCAGGAACGGCAGCGGTCGTTTGTGGCGGACGCGGCTCATGAACTGCGTAGCCCACTGGCGAGCATTCAGGCGCAGCTGGAGGTCGCCCAACGGCTCGGCGAGGGCGGCACCCTGCCTTCCGATCTCATGGTGGA
>DATCXA010000596.1:0-11378 GCA_036566085.1 Propionibacteriaceae bacterium | reverse complement strand
GCCACCCACACCAACCACCGCCACCGCACCGCACGACCGGGCCCGCTCCAGCACCGCACGAGCCATCTCCAACGTCGGCTCCGTCGTGATGTCATCAAACGTCGACGGGGTAAAACCCTCAGCGACCAGGCCGTCGATCAGACGGGTCGCGATGCCGAGCGCCGCCACCGCCGCGTCACGCACCACCAACACCGCATCACCACCGGTCTGCCAACGCCGCAACAACGCCCCCACCGACGCGCTCGACCCCGGCCCCGACACCACCTCCCGAGGCGCGAAATAGCTACTGCTTACTCCTTCAGACACCCTCGCCACGACAAGACCTCAACTCGTATCTCTAGGAGAACGGCGGAGTAGAACTGCTGCCTAGCCGCACAGGCCGGACAGGCCTCATTCATTGAGCTACACCAGCGCGAATACATCGCGACCGTGGATCACCCCCGAGTACGGCCACTGCGGGCGCCTCAGCGTCTCTGTAGGGATCACTGAAACCCGGCCTCGCAAGCCGATGATTACGTAACCATCGGCGGCGCGGCCCTGTCAAGCGCCGACAGCGCCAGTCAGTCACTCCTTGAGACCCCCGAGCGCATTGCCTGCTCGGTAAGCTGGGGTACTCCCGCCCGGCGGGGTATGAACTCAACGGGCGCGGCCAGCGACCTTGTCTACCTTGAGCCGAACGACAATGCGCACCTCTTCCGGCGGCTCCTCCGGATATGGCTCCCCCAGGTAGGCCTGCGACAACTCGTCGATGAGTGCACGCCCGCCTTCCCTCGTCATCGTCGTAATGCCGCGCAGCTCCGCGTATACGTAAGGATTTGAGAGCGGAAAGATCAGTACGGTCGCACGAGGCTCCTGAAGCAGGTTGCGAAACTTCTGCCGACTTTCGAGGGTGGAGAGCAGAATGTCTTCGCCGTCGTACTTCGCCCAGACTACAGACAGATGCGGCTGCCCATCTGGCAGCACAGTTGCAACAGTCACCACCTCGTGAGCGTCCAACCATTCCTTTACTTGAGCAGGCAATACGGCACTCATTTTTCATCCTCCGAGTCTAAGGTCCACAGCGAAATGGTTAAAAGTCAATCCTGTGCATGACATGCTTGATTCGGGTGTAATCCTCGAGAGCATAGAGGGCGAGGTCCTTGCCGTATCCCGAATGCTTGAAACCTCCGTGAGGCATCTCGGCCGCGAGCGTTAAGTGAGTGTTTACCCAGACACAGCCGAAATCCAGCAACCTCGAGACGCGCATGGCCCGGCCGTGATCAGTCGTCCACACACTGGCAGCTAGACCGTATTCGACGTCGTTTGCCCATCGAACCGCTTCGGTTTCGTCAGCGAACTTCTGGACCGTGATTACCGGGGCGAAGATCTCGTCCTGAATGGCCGAATCCCTCTGGCGCAATCCCGACACCACGGTGGGCTGCCAGAAGTAGCCGCGATCTCCAACTCGCGACCCACCAGCCACGATGTCCGCGTGATCCGGAAGCTGGGACACCACAGATCGAACTCTCTCGAACTGTGAGCTGTTGTTGAGTGGCCCATAATAAACCGACGTGTCGGACGGCGGCCCCGTGCGGGTCTGGCGGGCCCGCGCGGCCAACTCGCTCGTGAACTCTTCCGCGATATGCGATGAGACCAAGACTCGGGTTGCGGCCGTACAATTCTGGCCGGCATTGGCGTAGCCCGCGTCAGCAATACCCGCCGCAGCCATCGGGATATCAGCGTCGTCGAAGACGATGACGGGTGCCTTGCCACCGAGCTCGAGCTGGACTCTTTTGAGGTCCGAGGCAGCAGTTTCCGCAACTTCACGGCCAGCTCGTGTCGACCCCGTGATCGAAACCATCGCCGGAGTTCTGTCGGCTACGAGAGCCCGTCCGGTGTCCCGGTCTCCACACACGACATTGAGCACACCCGGAGGGAGAAACTCGGCGGCGATCTCCGCAAGGAGCACGCTCGATACGGGGGTTGTCTCGGAAGGTTTGAGGACGACTGTGTTCCCAGCGGCAATGGCCGGAGCGAACTTCCAGACCGCCAAGATCATCGGGTAGTTCCATGGAGCGATCTGGCCCACCACACCGACAGGCTCGCGGCGCACGTACGAAGTATGGCCACGCACATACTCCCCCGCGCTTCTCCCTTCAAGGGCCCGCGCTGCTCCCGCGAAGAACCGCAGCTGATCGAGCATCCCTGGGAACTCATCCCGCGCTGTAGCCGCGATCGGTTTGCCAGTATTTTGACACTCAGCCGCCACAATCTCGTCACAGCGTGCTTCAACCGCATCCGCGATCTTTAGCAAGGCCCGCTGTCGCTCGCTGGGTGTCGTGTCTTTCCAGCCTTCAAACGCCGACGAAGCCGCCTGGTAGGCACGAGCGACGTCTTCCTCGGCCGACAACGGCGCGGTCGCAAACACCTCCCCGGTCGAGGGGTCGATTAGGTCGAGCGTTCGTCCGTCCACTGCATCGACAGCCTTGCCATCGACAAAGTTCTGCACTCCCCGTGACATGTAAACTCTCCTCGTGGAACTAGATGATGAGTAACCTCAAGACAGATCAACAGCCCCGAGTTGCTTGTAAGGCTGGCAATTGGTGGAGCCCCGAATAATGAGCTGAGACGGGAACCGAAGGAAACTTGGAGCGCGTTCTGGCTCAGCGATACGTTGAAGCAGGAGCTCGACTGCGGCGCGGGCCATGTCATCCAACCGTTGCTTCACCGTGCTCAAATCATGCGATGGCCAGGAGGCCATATCGATGTCGTCATAGCCAACGATCCACACATCTTGCGGTATGCGAATGCCTAGGGTCCGGGCTGCATCTAATACACCTAATGCAATGAGATCATTGACACAAAAGATGGCTGTTGGGGGAGTCTTCAGGGCCATCAATCTTTGGAATGCTTCTACACCGTGCTGATGAGTAAAGTCACCCTGCACAACATAGTGGGACTTCAGGCTGCCACCACCCTCTCGAACCGCAGCCAGGAATCCGTTGAGCCTGTCCCCATTCGTACTTACGCCTGGCAGTCCACAGATGACTGCGACATCTTTGTGTCCGTGCAGAAGAAAGTAACGACCAACCGCCCTAGCGCCTTCGAAGTTGTCGCTGGAGACTTGATCACACGTCAACCCCTCAACCGTTCGGTTTACAAGGACGAACGGGGCGCGCGTCTCAATTGCCTCATTGAGCGCCGTCGAGCCCTCACGTACAGTCGTGAAGATGACTCCATCGGCGCGATTTTCATGTATCGCCTCAACAGCGCTGAGCTCGGCTTCCCCCTCAGAAAGCCAAAGAATCATCCTCATGTTCGCGGAAGCAAGCTCCCGGCTCAGGGTCTCCAGGAGCTCGGGATAGAAGGGGTTCGTCACGCGCTCCATGACGATCCCGATGGTGCCTGTCCGGCGGGTGCGCATGGCCCGTGCGTTGGCGTTGGGCGTATAGCCGACATCTTTGAGCGCAGCCAGCACCCGCTGGCGAGTCGAGTCCTTGACGTGGACGCTGTTCTGCAACACTCTCGACACGGTCGCCTGGGATACGCCGGCGACCCGAGCTACATCGCGACTAGTTACCATGTCTCTCTCTGCTCTTGCCAATCCCGAAGACAAGATCCCGTGAGACGTGCAGATTCGGCTCGAGAACACTGGTCAGGCACCGTGAAAGTTGCGGTTGGCACGACATCCTGACTGAACCTTGTTCGCCCGATGGGTACGTACTCACGTACGGTAAACACGGGGATTGCCACTGTCAAGGGTGGCGCCGCACCAAGGCTGGCATCCCTTGTGTGTCAGCGAAAGCGGACCCCGCCACCGCAGGTGATAGCGCGCAGAGCTCGAATCAGCCGGCCGCCTTCGGCGAAGGCAGGTCGTCTTCGACGGGTGTACCAGATGAGCGCATGACAGATCTCGGCCGAGCCCTGACGTCGAGTCCCAGCGGGGCGAATCCGTTGCGAATGGTCGCCTGAGCGCACTCTCTTGCCCGCGATGCCGTAGGGGAACTGGATCGATAGGGGTCTTGACACCTGAGATCGACGCTCGTACTTTGACCAACCAACAAGCGATGGTTACGTACTCATCGCTGTGCAGAACAGTCGCGAGGCCACTGTGAGGGGGATTCCGGTGAACCCATGCCACTGACTGGATCCCGTGCTACGCACTCGGTGAACCCCGGTGCGGCCCCTCAATCAGATCAAAGCCCTGATCAGGGCGAGGCCGACTTTCCGACTCTCTGGAGCCTGGGCGCTTCAATCTACTGGTAGTGAGAAAACGGGGGTGGTCGGTTGCGATTTCAACTCGCTGAGTCAAACCAGGTTCTGGTCGGCTTCTGCTCGAGCATGAGGCTGTCGTCTGGATCGGCAGGAAGCCAGACCCAAACCATCAACCGGACGTCGTGAATCACTTTCCACGAGCGCCCCTATTGGCGTCTCTCTAGTTGATTGGACGGGCATCAAATGAGGAAGAACCTCGCTCTTGCAGCCGGGTTGTTCAGCTTGGCTCTGGCTGCGACGGCATGCGGAGGCGGAGCGGCAACGAAAGCAGCAGACCAGACCACTGGCGGCGCCCCCAGCGCAGCGGCTCCTGGTGAGTCGGTGCTCATCGGGTACTCACAGCGACAAATCGGCGGCAACGCCTGGTACAAGACGCTCATCGATGGCGCGCAGTCAGAGGCAAAGAAGCAAGGTGTCGAGGTCAAGGTCGCCGACGCAAGCGGCGACGCTGTGAAACAGAACTCCGACATCCAGACCTTTATCGCGAGCGGCGCCAAGGCTGTGATCCTCAACCCCGCTGATCCCGCCGGCCTTGCGAGCTCGATCGATGAACTCACGAAGGCCAAGATCCCGTTCGTCGTCATCAACAGCAATCTGAGCGACGAACTGCAAGCCAAGGCCTTTTGCTACGTCGCGGAAGACCAACCAGCGGCGTCGGAGATCGTCGGAAAGGCGCTCGCTGAGAAGCTCGACGCCGCAGGCCTTGGATCCAAGACCATCAAGGGCGTGGTCGTTGGCGGTTTCTCGGGTGAGGTAGTGACCCAACTCCGCTATGACGGCTTCATGAAGGGTTTCAACGGATACTTCAAGGACAAGGGGCTTCAGCCTACTGTCAAGATGCTGCCCACGCGTTATGGCGAGTGGGCACCTGACAAGCCGCTCGGCCAGGTTCGCGACGTTGCCACGGCAAACCCAGACCTCAACTTCGTCTTCGTGGAGGCAGACGTCATGCTGCCCGGGACGCTCGCCGCGTTGAAGACTGCTGGCCTCAACAACGTCATCGTCGGCGGGTACAACGCACAGATGTCCGTCGTCAAGGACATGATGGACAACCCCACCGGTCCGGTGCAGGCTGAGGTCTCCGACGGCGTCTTCGCGCAGGGCGAGATCGCAGTCCAGATGGCGCTCGCTGCGATCAAGGGCGACACGTCGGCATGTCCCGGCGGCACGCACTTCGTCGAAAGTGTCCTCGTCACACCCCAGAACGCCAAGGACTACTACAAGGCAGATCGGACCTTCTGATTTGTTCGGCGTGGAGGCGTGTCCACACGCCTCCACGCCGATGCCTTGCCCCGCAGCCCAACTCTCGCAGTCCTTCTACCGCCAAGGGGGGCATCGCCATGAACGTTGCACCGGCAGCAGCCCTGATGAACGACGAGCCGGCGCTGTCCACGCGCGGCCTGGAGAAGCGCTACCCAGGCGTGCACGCGCTCAAAGGCGTGGACCTTGACTTCCTGGGTGGTCAGGTCCACGCTCTCGTGGGCCAGAATGGTGCTGGTAAGTCCACTCTGATCAAGATGCTGTCGGGAGCTGAGCTCCCGGATCGCGGTTCTATCGCGATAGACGGACACCCCGTCACGTTTCGCGGACCACACGATGCCCAAGCGGCAGGCATCTGCACGATCTTCCAAGAGCTCAGCCTCGTACCGCACCTAACCGTCGCCGAGAATGTGATGCTGGGTGGCTTGCCCACGGGGCGGGGCCGGGCGGTTAGCTGGCGTCGGATGCGACGCAGGGCCGTAGAGATCCTCGAACGCCTTGGCGCCAACCTCGACGTCGACCGACCAGTGCGTTCGCTCACCGTGGCCCAACAGCAATACGTCGAGCTCGCCAAGGCGCTGAGGCGCGAAGCCCGCGTGGTCCTCCTGGACGAGCCCACCGCAACACTGCCGTCGCGTGACGTCGACCGCTTGTTCGAGGTCATGCGCGGCTTGAGAGAGCAGGGTGTCGCCCTGATCTACATCTCGCATCGCCTCGAAGAGGTCTACGAGATCGCCCAAAGCATCACGGTGCTCCGAGATGGGCGCAAGGTCGGAACATACGCAATCGACGAACTCTCAGCCCCTGAGATCGTTCGCGCCATGATCGGCCGTCCGTCGACGGCCTCAGTTATCGGAGATCCTGAGATTGATGGGCGTCGGCGCCGACTGGGCACCGGCGGCTCGGCAGAGGTCGTGCTTGAGGCGCGTCACCTGAGCGACGGCTCAACCCTGCGAGATGCCAGCCTCGCCCTTCACCGGGGGGAGATCCTCGGGGTGGGGGGCCTCGTTGGTAGCGGCCAGAGTCAACTCGCCGAGTGCCTTTTCGGCGCTCGCGCAGCGGTCTCGGGGACCATCCTCGTTGATGGTCAGCGAGTCCAGCTTCACAACCCGAGGGAAGCAATCGCTCGGGGGATCGGCCTCCTCCCCCAGGAACGGAAGACCCAAGGCCTCGTCCTGGGAATGTCTGTCCAGCAGAACACGACGGTGGTCAAGCTCCAACAGTTCACTCGAGCTGGCATGCTCCGACGCAGCGCGGAGAACACCGCGACACGCAAGATGATCGATGCACTCGGGATGAAGGTGCACCACCCCCAGCAGCGAGCAGGGACGTTGAGCGGTGGTACCCAGCAAAAGGTGGTCCTCGCAAAGTGGCTGGTTGCACGATCCCGCGTCCTTCTCTTTGACGAACCAACTCGAGGCATAGACGTTGGCGCCAAGGAAGAGATCTACCGTCTCATGGCTGAGTACGTGGCTGGAGGCGGCTCAATACTTCTCATCAGTTCTGAGCTGCCCGAGATCCTTCTCTGCGACCGCGCCATTGTTCTCGCCCAAGGGAAAGTAGTGGGTGAGCTCGCACATGACGATATGGACACGCACGGGGAAGCTGTTCTCAATCTGTTCGCTTGACGCGGCGGACATCTCCCCGCAGGACATACCATCGGAGGCCGGACGGAATGGAAGACACTAGCAATGCGGTGACGGAGGACGCACAGCCGCGCGGCTTCGTCCCCGTCCCGAGCTCGTCGACATCAGGAGCTCGGATCGCGATCGTGAATCATTTTCAGGCCCACGGCACGATCGGGGTTGCTCGACGATTCTTCTCGCAGAGCTACCTCTTTCTGATTCTCATCGCAACCTGCTTCCTCGGCACTCAGATCTCCCCGTTTTTCCTCACCGGTCGCAACCTTCAAAACATCGTCGTCACAGCAGCGGTTGTTTCAGTACTCGCTGTGGGCCAATTCATGGTGATCGTGACGGCCGGGATCGATCTTTCCGTTGGTTCTATCGCTGCGCTTGCGACGGTGATCGCTGCTGTGTTGCTGAGAAGCGGGTACGGTACCGGTATCGCGGTCGTAGTGACCTTATTGGTGTGCGGCCTCGCAGGGCTGTTGAACGGGAGCCTCGTAGTCTTTGGCGGCATCACGCCCTTCATCGCCACGCTGGGCACTTTGAGCATAATTCGGGGCATCGCTTACCTGATCCAGACAGGCACGCTCATCGGGATCACTGACAAAGGCTTCATCCAGGTGTTCGCTGGGAAGACGGCGGGAGTTCCTCACGTCGTCATCATCTTCCTGATCGTGATGCTGGTGAGTGCTTTCGTCATGAAGTTCACGGCATACGGCCGTCGACTTTATGCCATCGGAGGGAATCCGGAGGCAGCTCGCCTATCCGGGCTACCAGTGAGTCGTGATCTCCTCGGCGCGTACAGCTTCGCAGGGCTGCTCGCGGGACTTGCTGGTCTCATGCTTGCGGCCCAGCTGGCACAAGGCAGCTCGCTCGTGGGTCAAGGCTACGAGCTCGACTCGATTGCCGCGGCGGTCGTTGGCGGAGCATCACTGTTCGGCGGCACGGGCGGGCCGGTGACGGCCGTGATTGGTGGCCTCCTCATCGGGACCATCAGCAACATCATGAACCTCGCAGGGATTCAGTCGGAACCGCAGCTGGTCATCAAGGGGGCCCTGATTCTCGTGGCTGTCTACCTCACCAGCGGAGGCCCAGCCCGCGTTCGGAAGTTTGTGAACCGCGTACGTCGAACCTCGCCGTCACCCACCGAACAGAGCCGCACCTGACTCGCCCTGGCCAGGCGTTACCTCAAACCAGACTCGAGCGAGAACGGATCACAAGGCTATGAATAGGATCGTCGCTGCATCGCAGATGCTCATCGACGGTACGTGGGTCGACGCCCTCGACGGTGAGACCATCGAGGTGGAGAACCCTGGAGACAAGTCCATACTTGCCACCGTGCCACGAGGGCGCAGCGTCGATGTCGATCGAGCGGTAGCGGCTGCGAAGGCGGCGTTCCCTGGTTGGTCGCGATCAACTCCGGCCGAGCGAAGCCGCGCCCTCACTGCCATCGCCGATCAGGTCGAAGAGCGGCAGGAGGAGCTCGCCCGCCTGATTGCGAGCGAGACCGGCAACGCGCTCCGTACACAAAGCCGAGGTGAGGCATCGCGTGTCGCAGAGATCTTCCGACACCTTGCAGGCCTCTGTCGGGAGCTGAAAGGCGTGTCCAGCTATGTCAGCGCCTCGACCCTTGACTACACCAGGCGTGAGCCCTATGGGGTCGTCGGGGCAATCGTGCCGTGGAACTCACCGGTGTCTCTGGCGGCCCAGAAGATCGCGCCGGCCATCTGCACTGGCAACACGATGGTGTTGAAGGCCTCTGAGGTAGCACCTCTCGGTGTCTTGATGTTGGCCGAGATGTGCGCGCGAGTGCTTCCTGCCGGCGTCTTGAACGTCGTGACTGGATACGGCAACGAGTGCGGGGCTCCGATAGCCGAGCACCGTGACGTTCGTAAGGTGTCATTTACCGGCTCAACTGCGGTCGGCCGCTCGATCCTGATCGCCGCGAGTCAGCGGATCGCCTCGGTATCGCTAGAGCTGGGCGGGAAGAGCGCGCAGATCGTGTTTCCCGACGTCGATGAGGACATCGTTGCTGAGGGCGTCATCTCGGCGATGCGGTTCACGCGTCAGGGTCAGTCCTGCACGGCAGGGTCACGCCTCTTCGTGCATGAGGACATTGCCGAGACCTTCCTTGCTCGGTTGATCGACCGTCTGAAGCAGTTGCATGTTGGGGACCCGCTGCATGAGGACACGGACATGGGCGCGCTCGTCAGCAAGCGCCAGTTCGACAGAGTTTGTGCCTATGTCAAGGGTGCCTTGGATCGAAGCCCCGGGTCTCTCCTCCTTGGGGGACTGCCACCAGAGGATGGTCCGCTCTCCTTGGGCTACTTCATGGAGCCAACGGTGTTCCTGAACCTTCCCGATGATGTGCCCATGACACATGAGGAGGTTTTCGGACCGGTTCTCTCGGTCTCGACATGGCGAGACGAGGAGGAGGTCATCGCGAAGGCGAATGATTCAGAGTATGGCCTCGCGGGCTATGTCTGGTGCAAGGCAGGCGCCCCGGCGCTGCGGGTTGCCCACGCTCTTGAAGCTGGATGGGTCTTGGTCAACCAAGGCGGTGGTCAGGCACTGGGGCATGCGTATGGCGGCATGAAGCAGAGCGGTCTCGGCCGTGAGCTCTCGCTCGAAGGCATGCTAGAGGGCTACACGGAGCACAAGCAGGTCTCGGTGAACCTGGCGTGACGCTTACCGCTGCAGATTCACATGACGAGGCTCCAGTCGAAGGGTGTGGCATCGATCATGAGCGATTCTGACCCAGGTGCAGAGACCGCTGCTACAGCCGCCGGCGCACTAGCGGGTATACGCGTCCTCGACCTCACGCAGGTCCTGGCGGGGCCTTATTGCACTCAAATTTTGGGGGACTTTGGCGCGGAGGTTATCAAGATCGAGTCGCCGCGAGGCGGGGACCAGTCCCGCGCTTCCATGGGACCGCGCCTCAAAGGAGACGACCGGGCCGGATTCCTCGCGGTGAATCGGAACAAGAAGAGCGTGACCCTGAACTTGAAAGAGGACGAGGGGAGGGAAGTTTTCCTCCGGCTCGTCGAGAGTGCCGACGTGCTAGTGGAGAACTACCGTCCAGGAACTACCGCGAAGCTCAAGATCGACTACCCGTCGCTCAAGGCCCTCAACCCAAGGCTGATCTACGCCTCCGTGTCGGGCTTCGGACAGTCGGGACCATACGCGTCGCGGCCAGGCTACGACCTGATCGCTCAGGCGATGTCGGGCGTGATGAGCGTAACCGGCGAGACTGATGGTCGCCCCGTCAAGTGCGGACTACCGATCAGCGACCTCACAGCGGGAATCTTTGCCGCCCTAGGGATCCTCACTGCACACGCGGCTCGGGCGCGAACCGGGTGCGGGCAACACGTCGAGACTTCGCTGTTTGAAGCGGCGCTGGGTCTCTCGATCTGGGAGGCCGTGACGCTATGGACCAGCGGGCACGCTCCGGGACCACTCGGTTCGGCGCACCGGCTGACGGCTCCCTATCAGGCACTGAAGACCAAAGATGGCTATGTCACCATCGCGGCCAACAATCCGCGCTCCTGGACGCAGCTGTGCAAGACACTCGGCAACCCGGCCCTCGCCGCCGATCCGCGGTTCGACACCAATGATCAGCGTATGACCAACGTCTCCGCGCTCATCACGGAGCTCGAAGGTGCGCTCTCGACCAAGACGACGGACGAGTGGATGCAGCTCTTTCTCGCGGACGGCATCGCGTCCGGTCCCATCCGCACCTATGACGAGGTCTTCGCTGACCCGCACACACAGGCCCGGGAGATGGTGGTGACCATGAACCATCCAGTCGAGGGCGCCCTGCGTGCATTGGCGACTCCCATCAAGCTGGACGGCACACCCGCAACCATCCGCCGGGCCGCTCCCCTGTTGGGAGAGCACACCGAAGAGATCCTTCGCTCGACGGGCTACACAACGTCTGAGATCGAAAACTTCCGCAGGCGAGGCATCATCTAGGCCTCCCCTCGGCTACCGCCCACCCACCATCATGGAGGATCGCGTTGCCTGCTCGACCGGCCCCGTCTGAGTTGATTCCGACCGACGCCCAGGTCCGTCGGGCGTTGGTGCGTGCCGGTAAGAGCGTGTCGTTGGATGTGGATGAGGTGGTGGTGCTGCTGCACGCGCGGGGGGAGGCGTTGGCGGCGTTGTGCGCGGCGGCGGCCCGGGTGCGTGATGCGGGCCTGGCGAGTGCGGGCCGGTCGGGGGTGGTGACGTATTCGC
>DATCXA010000581.1:0-4772 GCA_036566085.1 Propionibacteriaceae bacterium | reverse complement strand
GCTCCAATCTCCAGCGCGCCGCATCCAGGTCACCCCCGCACAGCTCGAAGCCGGCGATGTAATAGTCGATCAGGGGTGACAGCTCTGGTGTACTCGCTCGCTCCGAGATGGTGAGATTTCCGACCAGGTCTTTGAGCTCATTGGCATGGCTGAGACCGGACTCCGCATCGCCGTTCTGCCGGGCCATCGCCATCTGAAGCAGAGCAAGGCTGACTAGATCTGCAACTTCGGGTTGAGGAGTCCTGGCCAGGTCCGCGCTAGTGCGGGCCAGTGCCGACTTCGCTATGTCAAGCCATGAGTACGCGAGCGCCGCCCCCGCAAGAAGCATTGGCTCCGATTCGCCGAGCTGCTCCACATCGATCACGAGTTGCACGAGGTCGGCGCCTGCGCCCGCCAAGATGCGAGGAACAGCCAGCGACCTCGCTAACGGTGGCGCTTGATGGTGGGGAACGGCACACAAAGAAAGGTGGGTAGCGCCGACTCCTGAGTAAATGGTGCTCACGTTGGCAAGACTGGACATCAGCTGCTGGGCCTTGACCTTCCCAATACACACAGGTTGTTGGCCTCAGTAACTCCGATATCCAGGTGAGATGTCCTCACCCATCGGGCCATCTCACCCGGGTGATCTAGGGCAACCTCAGATCACCCGGCGCTGCCGACCGATCTTGACGGCCTCCGATCGGGAACGCGCGCCCAGCTTGCGATAAAGCGCACTGGTATGCGTCTTGACTGTGTTGGGGGACAGATACAGCTCCGAGGCGATCTCACCGAGACTCAATGATCCGGCGAGCCGACGGAGGACATCAATCTCTCGTGCCGTCAGCGGCTCGCTCCGAGGGATGCCGCTCTCGCTCTCGCGCAGGCTATGCTGCGCCGCTTCCAGCCGGGCGGTCATCGGTGCCATCCCGTCCTGGTACTGCCGCATCATGATTGCCGCCTCATCAAAAAGCTGGCGGGCCAAGGGAATTTCTCCGGTCATGATCGCCACTTTGCCCATGACCAAGAAGTGGTGAATCGACGGCCATGGACTGAGCCCAGACAGCTTCCTACGAAGGTTGAGCCCCTGCTCGAGAGTTGCCATGGCTTCGTCCAGCTCACCGGAGGTTGCCTGACTCTGCCCGAGCGCAGTGAACGCCAACGAGACTGACGGCAGAGCCTGCAAGCTTCGGCGCTCGACCGCCGCCATGGCCTCCTCTGCCGCTCTACGGCTGCGGTCGTGATGCCCGAGCTCAGCTTGCGTGAGGGAGAGGGCTGAAAGGGCGAGGATCCGTATCAGGGCAGGGGCGGCCTCGCTGTATGCGGCCTTAGGAAGTACAGCGACTGCGGTATTCAGATCGCCGACTACGTAGCTGGCGTGACCGAGCGCTGTGTTTGCCGTGGCGTACCAAGGAGTTTTGCCGTCCGTCTCAAGCTCTGCCGCTCGCTCTGCCGAGGCCAGCATGTCTAATGGGCCGTCAAAGCCAAACAGTCCTTGAATGAGCGCTGCGGCAGATTCCACTGACTTAGTTCCGTCTGGCAACGGGATGTCTTGGGGCAGCCTGCTGAGTTGGGCCAACCGCCGATTCATTTCTTCTGGGTCGCCCGATAGTGCTGCCATCCATGCCGCCGTGACAACACTGGGCATATTGTCATCGGCACCTGTCGCCTCTAACGCGCGGAGCCAGCTGCGTACCGTGGTTCCCAGGCCGGCGTCGAAATATCGGATCCAGCTCCGCTGCACCAGAGCCGCCGCGCGATCACCATCCCCAGACGCAAGCGCGTGTTCAACGGCGGCATCAACATAGTCGTTGTCACTTAGCCAGTCCGCCGCGCGGCCATGGAGCATGGCGGCCCGATCGGGCTGCTCGGTTTCAAGCGAACTATTAGCCACTGCGCCAAAGAGATGATGGAAACGAAACCAGCGTTCCTCAGCATCCAGCGGGATGAGAAAGAGATTTCTGTGTTTCAGCTCGCGCAAGATGGTCGCGGAATCGCGACTTCCCCTCATGTAATCGCAGAGCGGCGCCGAGAATCGATCAAGGATCGACATATCGAGAATGAAGTTCCGAACCTCGTCGGTCTGTCGACTGAGTACTTCCTCGGTGAGGTAATCACCTATGAAGCGATTGTTCCCACTGAAGTGGTGCACGAACCCCGCGGGATCCGGCCGACCGACCAAGGACAGGGCGGCCAGATATACCCCCGCGGGCCAGCCCTCCGTCCGATGCACAAGCTCGGAAACGGAGTCGCTCGATAACTGCACACCATCAGACGCCAAGATGGAATAGACCTCATCTTCAGTGAAGGCCAAGTCCTCGGCACGAATTTCTGCTAGCTGGCCAGCCGCGCGCAGTCGACCAAGCCGCAAAATCGGATCGGTCCTTGTTATCAATACCAGATGCGCGTTCAACGGCAAGTGCTTGACGAAAAACTCCATCTGATCATTGCATTCGGCGGAGCGCACGACGTGGAAGTCGTCGATAAGAACCGTGACCTCGGCTGGCAGCACAGCAATTGCATCAAGAATTCTTGGCAGCACCGCCGTCATCATCTCGTGCCGACCTGCAGCAATGAACCCGGCAATATCGCGAGCAATGCTGCACCCGGCTCGGTCAAGAGCCGTCGCAATATGGGTCCACAATCTGGCTGGGTCATTTTCCGGGCTGTCCAAAGATATCCATGCCAGCTTTGAGGTGGCTGGCTTCGAAGCCAGCCATTGCGTCACGACGGTGGTCTTGCCGTAGCCGGCGGGAGCAGCGATCAATGTCACCGCGCGTTGCCCAGCGCGCGTGAGTTCCTCGAGCAACCGCTGTCGAACCATCCACTCGGTTCGCGCCGGTGGTGGGCGAAGCTTGGCTTCCAGGATCGAGTCGATCGGCTGCGCCAACAGCCCGTCGTCGCTCCGCGTCAGAAGACTCACGGATGAATGCTATTCTGCGGCTGCGCCAGAATTCTGTGGAGCAGATTTCTATAGCAGAGAACTACTAGACCCACGGCCGACCCTCCCTGGGTTAGATCAGTGTGAGTATACGGCTGGATATAGCAGTCGGCCTTCATAAGCTGCTCCAGCTACGACATCACCCGACCAGGGTGAGCTGAAGTGGTAGAGAAAATCGGATATTGACGTTCTCTCCGCCTTGCCCAAGTTGAGAGCCATCGCTAGCGCCGGGTGGCCAGATGCAGGCCGCGGGACGGATGCTCGGGGTTCTGGACGCCAAAGGGCTGGCCAGCAACGCACACCAGTCCTCGGATCGGCCATCGTGGCAGACGCAAAGCCGGAAATGATCACGAGATTGAGCACCGGTGCTGGAGCCACCTCGACATCGGCTCCATGTCAACTCGATCAGATCTTCCTTCCCGGCTGCTGCCGCGGCGGCTGAATATGCACACCTTTTGACGCGGCCAGAGCGGGTCGGCACGTCCGTCAAAGATTCACTCCAGCATCACTTCGGAGTGCGACAATCTCGCGCTCATGAAAATGAGCTCGCAGATTGATCTCGATGAACTAGGTAAGATCTTCGGATTCGCACCATCGCCGCTGCTGTTATTGGCACCCGGATTCCGTCAGGGTGAGGCGCTGTTTGCGGGAGGCTCCGCGCCGGTCGCTATGACCGTTCAGGTCCGCAACCGGCTCACCCAGGAAGTTGGCCGGGTCGGCGTACCCCTGCGTCAGTGATCAGCCGAGCGCCATTCCCTCGGCTGCAGCCGAGGGAGTTATGTCGGGCAGGCGGCTCATGCGGAAGGAATTCAGTAGGCCGAGCAGGCCAGCGATCATCGGCACCAAAAGTGCTACCTGAAGGGCCAGAGGTCTCGCCTCGGTATTGATGCGGATGATCTCAGCCTGGACCTGCGGCGGCTGACCTTCGAGCACGTCTGTGAGCTGAGTGTTGCTCATCACTTCCGCGTCCTCTTCGAGAGCCACGGCAACGCGCTCCTGTTCGGCGGGCGACAAGACGGCGCTGTTTTGGGCCAGCGCGGTGAAGCTAAAGGCGAGCGCCGCAAGCATGATTGCGCCGGCGAACGCGAGACCGAAAGACAGACCGAACGATCCCGCCGCGGAGTTAACTCCGGCTGCCTCACTGACCCGTTCCTCCGAGATGGGAGCGAGTGTGTAGTTGTTGAGCTGCGACACCAGCAGACCAAGGCCAGATCCACCAATCAGCAGCGGACCTAGCAGGTACCAGCCGGAATCTGCCCGCGGCACGATCGGGATTAGGACTCCAATCCCGATCGTGAGCAGCAGAAAGCCGACTCGAACAACGGTGCTTGCTCGCCGCCTGCCGGCTCTGCGTCCTGCGATCAGGGCCACGGCGAACATGCTCAGCGAAAGTGGAGCGATCGACAAGCCGGCTTGCATGGCGTTGTACTCCAGCACCATCTGCAGATAGATGGGGAGAGCGATCATCAGTCCACCCAGCGCTATTTGCTGCAGCATCTGCTGCGAGATTCCCAACCTGAAGTGCTTGGACTGGAACAGGCCGGGGTCGATCAGGGTCGGTTTTGCTTGCCGCTTACGACGGATCAGCCAGCGCGCGAAACCGGCCAGCGCAATTGCCCCGCTGACCAAGATCGCCAGGACGTATTCTCCGCCCTCCTGCCAGACCAGAATGCCGAGCACGATGCCGCCCATTCCCAAGATCGACAAGATTGCGCCCACGTAGTCCACCTCGCGGCGGCCCGTATAGGGGACGTCCTGCACCAGCTTGATGCCCGACAGCACAACGCCAATAATCACGACCTCAAGGAGGAAGGCGATTCGCCAGGAGAAGTAGGTGGTAATAAAGCCGCCTAGC
>DATCXA010000367.1:0-3822 GCA_036566085.1 Propionibacteriaceae bacterium | reverse complement strand
CAAGCTGTCAGTGTTTGATTGCACTCTGACGGGCGGCCCGCGAGATTCGCCTCCTCCGTCGCTCGCGCACACGCGTCAGCCCGTTACTAAATTCCAGTCGCGAGCTCCTGCAGTCGGCGAAGCGGGCCGCAGTCATAGTGTCAGTGGCTAGTGCTTGTCTTATCTCCGTACAGTGTATGTTATTCTAAATCCAGTACGGCGTACGGAGTTTCACGTCGGGAAGGGCGCATGACCGGAATGATCGACCCAATGATCCACACAGAGAAGCTGACTAGGCACTTTGTCACCAAGAAAGAAACCGTGGAAGCCGTCAAGGGAGTCGACATCGATGTCGCTCCTGGAGAGTTGGTTGCCTTCCTGGGACCCAACGGCGCGGGAAAGTCCACCACATTGCGAATGCTCACCACGTTGCTGCCGCCCACCTCGGGCAAAGCTTGGGTGGCCGGAGCCAGCATCACCACCGAGCCCGCCGTCGTGCGATCCCGGATCGGCTATATCGGCCAAGGTGATGGTGCCGGGCACAGCTTTCGAGTCATGGACGAGTTGGTCTATCAAGGCCGGTTCTACGGAATGAACTCCTCAGATTCCCTTGCTCGGGCCCAGGAGCTGACCAAGACCCTCGATCTCACCTCGCTCGAGAAGCGAAAGGTCAGCACGCTGTCCGGCGGGCAGCGCCGCAGACTCGACATCGCCCTTGGTCTGATGCACCGCCCGCGGCTGATCTTTCTCGATGAGCCGTCGACTGGGATGGATCCGCACAACCGAGCCAACCTCTGGGACCACATCAACGGACTGCGAGAGCGGCAAGAGACCACCATTGTGCTGACCACGCACTACCTCGAGGAGGCAGATTCCTACGCGGAGCGTGTGCTGGTTATTGATCATGGCGAAATCATCGCCAACGACACAGCGGACAACCTCAAGGCGACATTGGCCGGCGATCGAATTCTGATCACCGTCGATGGTGCGAGTGCTCGCACCGCGTCGGCTTTGGTGGCTGAACGGGGCAGCGAGCTGACCACGTCGAATGGATCTCGGGAGGTGACGATCGCTGGGCGATTTGATCAAGGTACCCGCGCCCTGCCGTGGCTATTGCGCGAACTTGATCATGCGGGAGTCGAGGTACGAGCGGCCGACGTACGGGTTCCGACGCTAGACGATGTCTTTCTGAGTCTGACTGGCCGAAGTCTGCGCGAGGAAAGCGAGGCGGTGACCTCATGAGCGCCCTCGTCGCCGATACCAGGGCGGTGTTTCAGCGCGAGATGTCGCTGGTGCTTCGGGATCCGTTCTCGGTGATCTTCTCTCTGGTTCAGCCACTGGTATTTCTTGGCCTGTTCGGCCCACTGCTGGCCGGATCCGTGGATCCGGCTGCCATCAATGGTGCATCGCCGCTGCAATGGTTCTTGCCGGGAGTGATCGTCATGATCTGCCTGTTCGGAACCAGTGCCACCGGATCGAACCTGCTGTTCGAGATCATCACTGGTTCCTACGAACGAGTGCTCGCCAGCCCACTGCATCGCTCCTCGATCTTGGTCGGCAAGGCACTGAAGGAGCTGGCGCCGCTGGTAGTGCAGGCCGCGCTGGTGACCTTGGTGTCAATCCCGTTTGGTTTCAAGCTCTACCCGATACACGTACTGGCTGGTCTGCTGTTGCTTGGCGTCTTCGGGGTCGGGATGGGCGCGTTCTCCAATGCGCTGGCCATCGCAGCGCGGAAACGGGAGTGGATGTTCTGGGCGGTGCAGCAGTCGCTGCTGTTTCCACTGTTGATCTTGTCGGGGATGATGTTGCCGCTGGAAGCTGGGCCGCGGTGGATCCAGGTGCTAGGCCGGTTCAATCCGCTGACCTACATCGTCGATGCAGAGCGGGCGCTCTTCTCCGGCACCTTCAACGATCCGGCGATCGGATGGGCCGTATTAGCGGCGGTACTCACCTGCGCGGCCGGCATGTGGGTGGGGGTCAAGCAGGTTGGGCGTAGCACCACCTGAGGTTCAATGCCCTGGTTTTGCATCACTCACGTCGTCCGGCAGCCTGTTTCGGCGGGTGTCGGACTCGTGAGTGATGCATTTTCGGGGTACCGGAACGCCATCGTCATCAAGCGTTCTCCTTGAGCCACGCGATATCGGCGCCCTGACCCTCCCGACCGCCAGGGGTCTCCACAACGACCGGGACAGCGGCGGTACGCACCACCTCAGCGAGGGCATCGGTACCGACCTCGCCGTCGCCGAAGTTGGCGTGCCGGTCGGCCCCGGAGTCGAACGGATCCCGGGAATCGTTGGCGTGGACCAGGTCGATGCGGCCGGTAATGGCCTTGACCCGATCGACCAGGCCGACGAGTTCCTCACCACCCGCGTGGGCGTGGCAGGTGTCGAGACAGAAGCCAACTGTTTCACCGCCCTTGGCCTGACCAATCGCATCCCACAGTCGCCCGATGCGCTCAAGGCGGCGTGCCATCGCATTGTCCCCGCCAGCAGTGTTCTCGATCAGCAGGGGGACCCGCATTTCAAGCCCGGCAATGCATTTCCGCCAGTTGTCGAAGCCGATCGCCGGATCATCACTTTTCAACACATGGCCGCCATGCACGATCACTCCCGCTGCGCCGACTTCGACCGCTGCGTCCAGATACTGCTGTAGGAACTTTCGGCTGGGGATCCGGATCCGGTTATTGGTTGTCGCCACGTTCAGCACGTACGGCGCGTGAACATAGAGCGTGATGCCAGCCTCTTGAGCTGCGGCCTTGAGTGCTGCCGCACCGCCGGCGTACCGAATCTCGGGTCCCTTCCAGGCCTGCGGATCCCCGAGGAAGAACTGCGCCAATGTGGCGCCCCGAGCCTTGGCCTCAGCAATGGGATCCAGTTGATCGCCGTGACCGCCGACCTGCAGTGTCGTCATGGTCTTCGACCCTATGACTTGTCACTACCGTGATGATTTCGGCCAATTATCTAGTTGCGATAGATAATCTATCACTGATAGATTTCTCCTTGTGTCCGCCTCTATTCAGGCAACAGAGAGCTTGGATCCGCGACCAGCACGACGCCAGGCCAAGTTCGACAACATCCTTTCCGCGGCATGGAGTGTCGCTGCCGAGCAAGGTCTGGCAGGTGTCTCATTGCACGAGGTGGCGCGGCGGGTCGGGCTGCGGCAGCCGTCCTTGTATGCCTACGTCGATTCCAAGTCAGCTTTGTACGACGCGATGTTCGGCCAAGCAGGCAAAGCATTACTTGATCACATGAAGTCGTGGAACTATTCCGTCGACCCACGGCAAGCGGTACGTGACGGGTGCCTGGCTCTTCTGGAATTCGTTGTTGATCATCCAGTTCAGAGCCTCCTGCTGTTCGAACGAACCGTTCCCGGATTCGAACCAAGTCCCGCCTCTTACGCGTACGCCCAGGAATTGGTGGCCTTCACTGTCGCCCAACTGGCTGCGGCGAGCATCACCAATCCAGACCATGTGGACATTTTCATGGCGTTGGTTGGTGGTCTCATCAATCAGCAGCAGACCAATGAGCCGGGCGGCGACCGGTGGACCCGCCACCTCGACGCCGTGCTGGAAATGTTCTTTACCTACGTAGATAACCGAACCTAGCCCGCCGAACATCGACATCGCATGAAGGAACGATCGTGACCGCAGACACCGCGGCGGCCGATCAGGGCGCTGCCAGTGCTGCGGCTAGCACCGCACTTTTGGAAGCCGATCGGCTACCTCTACGACATGGGCTTCACCCGTGATGTGTGGATGCACCGGGTGGACATCGGCCGGGCCATCGGCCACGACTTCGATGCTCGACGCAGGGCGGGATCGGTTCCGACCGGAAGATGTTCCAA
>DATCXA010000555.1:0-2071 GCA_036566085.1 Propionibacteriaceae bacterium | reverse complement strand
CTCCGGGGTCGTTCTGCCAAACCGAGACCCCGCTGGTCGAGGCGGCATATTCAGTGGCGGCGGCAGGATCGGCGTTATCTCTGGCCTCCGATAAACGTACGTAGTCGGAGTTGGGATCGAGAATGATCATGCGCAGACTTGTCCCCATCAAAAGCCGTTCGAGCACAAGCCCCAGCGAATAGGTTTTGCCGGATCCGGATTGACCGCACATAAAGCTATGTCGGTTGAAGCCCCCCGCATCAAGGGTCGCGGCCACCCCTGGCGCCAGCAGCAATTCACCAATGGTCAATGCCGAGCGGTTCGGTTGTACGCGTTAAATCGACCTCCCCGGATGCCGCCCGCCGAACGACAGCGTCATGGAAGGGCTGCAGATCACCCTCCAAGATCACGCCTTCACCGCGTGCGAAGCGGATCAGCATGCTCGACCTCATAGTGTCCAACCCCAGGTCTGGCGCTGACTCGGAGTCGGGGCGCATGCTCAGGATTTGACCAAACCGACGCGCCTCATCGCCCTCGAGGACGACGTACCCGCCCGTCTGTAGCGTCAAGCCGTGCAATGACACCTGAAAGGTGAACTGACGCCCATCTACCGAGGTGGCCAGCGGCAAGATACTGCTTTCCACCTCAGCACGGGTGCGCCGGTACTCCTCAGCCAGGTCGGTCAAGGATCCTGAGGGTGTCACTTGCTCAGCCGCCGAGCCTGCCTCTCCATCCGACATCGCCGCACACTCCTCGCCTCTGGTCGCCAGTCCTGACAAGGCCGGAGTGGGCGCGGACAAGGCGACTGCCGTCCCGTAGGACTTAATCGTGCCCACTCTGGTCCTCTCACGTCCTCACCCACAGCAGGTGAAGAGGCGTCCGCGTGGCCTTTAGGATGGAACAACAATCCATCGAACTCCGCGGATGTGAGCGATACCCGACACGCCTCCGAACAGCGGCACCGCGAAGTCTGTCACTCTGCTGCTCGCCGCCGCCGGGCTGCCAAAGCTGTTCCCCAACCATCCCCACGCCGCGTGGTGCGCCTCGGCTTCCTGTCTCTCTTCGCCAGCCTGGTCATCCTGATTGGGCTACTCGACCTGGGCGCCGGACCAGAAATCATCACCTGGCCGATGCTGCTCGCCGGGCTTGGCATTGGGGCGCTCGCCTCCCAACTGGGCGCCGTCACCGTTCCGCCGTGCCCGACGAACAAAGCGGTGAAGTCGGCGGGTTGCAAAACACCATCACCAACCTTGGCGCATCCATCGGCACCGCACTCGCCGGCGCAGTGCTGATCTCAGCTCTCACCGCATCCTTCTTCACCGGCATCCAAGACAATCCCGCCATCCCAGAACAGGTCTCATCAAACGCACAGGTCAAACTGGCCAGCGGCATTCGGTTCATCTCCGACGACGACCTGCGCACGGCACTCCAGGACGCAGGGGTGCCAGCTGCCACCGCCGACGCGATTGGTCCTCGCCACCTTCCCATCGACATCTGAGGTTCCACCACAAGTAGGCACATGACCGGTGCAGCCAAGCTCAACAGGGCCTGGGTTGTCTGAGTGATGCGTTGGGCGTCACCCGCAGCGGGTGATGACGCTCAAGCGGAGCCACGTTAGCTTGGCGATCCGGCGACGCATTCGTTCTTCGGCGGTATCGCAGACTGGAGGATCGCCATGAGGCCTGACCGGCATGCGGGTAGTCAGCCTCGACGACTTGGCGATATTCGGTCCGTTCACTTCGATGTACTCCGCTCGCCGTGGTCGGTTGATTTCCTTGGTCGCTCATTCGGACATGCGTTCCTAGGAAGTTGAGCGATATGACCGCTGGCGCGCCTGTCCTGACGGCCGGCTTCTGGCGTACGCGGCGATCGGCGGCGATCGCGGGAATTGTATTCGCGGTCCTGCTTCTGGCGGCGATGACGATGGCGCGCATAGCCTTGGCCGAAAGTAGCTTTCAGGCCCTTCAGGCCGATGCGCACCGGCGCACGCTGATCCGGCTCAGTATCGGTCTGGTTCCGTTCGCGGGCATCGCCTTCTTGTGGTTTATCGGTGTGGTACGCGAGCAGCTCGGAGAGGTCGAGGATCGGCTGG
>DATCXA010000536.1:0-4981 GCA_036566085.1 Propionibacteriaceae bacterium | reverse complement strand
GAGGTCGTCATTGCGACGAAAGCCGGGTTTGTGATCAGGAACGGCAAGCGGATCGTCGACACATCTCGCCGTGCTCTGCTTCGCGATCTTGATGGGTCGCTGCGGCGACTGCAGAGCGACTACATCGATCTGTGGCAGATTCACGCGTGGGGCGAGGCCCCCTTGGAAGAGTCGCTGGAAGCAATCGATTACGCGGTCTCGACCGGAAGGGTGCGCTACGCCGGAGTCTCGAACTTTGTGGGCTGGCAAACTGCGCAGGCCGCGACCTGGCAACGGGCCTTTCCTGGGCGTACGCCACTGATCAGTGCCCAGGTCGAGTACTCGTTGCTCGCTCGACGGGCCGAGGTCGAGGTGCTGCCCGCCGTTCGGGCCTTCGGTATGGGCTTCTTTCCCTGGTCGCCGCTAGGGCGTGGTGTCTTGACCGGGCAGTATCGGAGTGGCACGCCGCGTGGGTCGCGGGCGGCGACTGATCATTTTGCCTGGTTCGTGGAGCCTTATCTGGAACCGCGCAGCCGTGGGGTGGTGGAGGCAGTGGTCCGAGCCGCCGAGGGACTGGATTTCAGTCCGCTACAAGTCGCATTGCTCTGGGTACGGGACGCGCCGGGAGTAACCGCTCCTCTGCTTGGCGCTAGGACGGCCGGCCAGCTGGCGCCGGCGCTGACTGTTGAAAGCCAGGTGCTACCGGCCGAGATTGCCTCGGCTCTCGATGATGTTTCCGGCGGACCCAACGCTGCTCGCACCTGAGCCGGTTTGAGCCAAAGCGCCGTGCAATCGATTAAGGGCGCATGCGAATGATCTTGCGACGGATCCATGCGTCTCGGGTGCCGTCGCGGTAGCGACGCAGCCGGGCAAGCTCCCAGCCGCCGTACTCAGCATGATCAGCCAACAATTGGCGAACGGCGTTACGCGAGAGATGGCGGCCCAATCGGACCCGCTCCACCTGATACTCGACACGTCCCACGGCCATAGGCGGCCAGCATAGTGGGCGCTCAGGCTTGATCAAGGAACCGGTCCAGCACCCGCGCTCCGAACTCGAGTGAATCGGTCGGGACCCGTTCGTCGACGCCGTGGAACATGCTCATGAAGTCCAAGTCAGGCGGCAGGCGTAGCGGGGTGAAGCCGAAGCACCTAATGCCGGCTCGGTGCCAAGCCTTCCCATCGGTACCAGCGGTCGAGAGGAATGGCACGGCCCGAGCACCCGGATCCTCAGCTACCAAAGACGCCTGCATTGCCTCGACCAGCTCTCCAGAGAACTGTGTCTCTACCGACGGCTGATGATTGACCACCTCATAACGAATCTTGTCACCGATCAGCTCATTGATGGTGGCGTAGAACTCACCCTCACCGCCTGGCACGAATCGGCCGTCAATGGCAGCCGTGGCCTTGCTCGGGATCACATTGTGCTTGTAGCCGGCCGAAAGCATCGTCGGATTGGCGGTGTTGGAAATCGAGGCGCCAATCGCTCGCGCGATCATGCCCAGTCGAGGAAGACTCTCCTCCAGACGATCCGGAGCAAGATCGATTTCGAACGCCTCGGCTATTGCGGCGAGAAAAGCGCGTTGTGGATCGGTGATCCTTCGCGGCCACTCGTACGCGCCGATCTTGGCAACTGCCGCACTGAGGTCTGTGATCGCATTCTCAGGGTTGTGGAGCGAGCCATGCCCTGCCCGTCCTTCCGCAATCAGATTGATCCAAGCCATGCCCTTTTCGGCAGTTTGTATTGGATACAGGCGAAGATCATCGCGGACAGTGAGGGAGAAGCCGCCAACCTCTCCGATCGCTTCCTCGCAGCCTTCCAGAACTTCGCGATATTCGTCGACAATCCAGCGTGCGCCAAGTCCGCTGCCAGCCTCCTCGTCCGCGGTGAAGATCAACTGGATTGGCCGTCGAGGTGCCACGCCGGCTCGAACGCGAGCACGTACGACGCTGAGCACCATAGCGTCGAAGTGCTTCATATCGACCGCGCCGCGGCCCCACACGCAACCGTCGACTATCTCGCCGGAGAACGGCGGTACAGACCAGTCGGCTGCATTGGCCGGCACCACATCAAGGTGTCCGTGGATCAGCAACGGCGACAGCGACCTGTCCACGCCCTCCGGTTCCCAGCGCGCCACAACGGACGCACGCCCTGGCTCGGGCTCCAACACTTGGCTCGAGATGCCGACTTCATCGAGGAGTTCAGCGACGCGTTCGGCGGCATCCCGCTCACCTGGACCTGGGTCGGGGCCAAAGTTCGACGTGTCGATCCGAATCAGCTCCTGGCAGAGCTCCACAACCTCGGCATCCGGCTGGTAATCCGCGCTCACCGGTTCATCTTGTCTGATGCGTGTGACCGCTGCTGCTGGCCCCAATAAGAACTCTTCGGCGACACCGCGCAAATTGCTATAGTTCGTGGGCGCCCCGCGAGGAGCAGCCGCAGGTCCGGGTGGCGGAATAGGTAGACGCGCTAGCTTGAGGTGCTAGTGCCCGTAACAGGGCATGGGGGTTCAAGTCCCCCCTCGGACACGTTCATGCCAGCCACTCGTTGATCGGGCCGACAAGGGCGGCCTCGGGCAGGTAGACGTTCTTGGGGTGGTGGGCCAGGGCAGGAGCGCCCGGAACGATGCTTCGCGCTGCACAGCGATAGTAGGTGCGTGTCTGGCGTGTGGATCCTTCCATACGTCGCAGGCAGAAGGTGCATCTGATCCGGCCGCGGAAGAGGTATGGCTGCTTGGTCGGCCTCGGTCCGCGTTCCAGCTTCTGTGGGCCCGAGGCGCCACAGAAGCGACGCAGCAACTGAACGTCGACGAAGTCGTGCACCGTGACGATGGCGGGATGTGCGGGTTCTCGGGAACGTACGATCTGGTCGGGGTCGGCCCGACGAAACGCATGATGTGTCCGGCGCCCACGTCATCGGGGTCAATCAGCCTTTCGTGCTTGGTCCAACGCCCGAAGACTGTATAGCCCGTGTACCGCGGGTTCTCGAGGATCGAGCGCACCGTGCTTCCTTGCCACCCATCGGCGATTCGATGGCGGTTCTGGGCGGGATTGCTGGCCGACGGGCACGGAATCGCATCGGCGTTCAACCTACTCGCGATTGCGCGGTCACGGAGGCCGTCGAGGTATTCCGCGAAGATCGACGCCGAGCAACGCCTCGTCACCGCCGCCGGCATCCGCGACGGAACGGTCGTCGACCGCACCGTCGTCGATCTTGCCCTGCTGGAGATGGCCGCGAACGGAACGGCCCTGGACGGCCGCAGCTGCCGTCCTCGGCGAGCAAACCGGCACTCGCACCGACACACTCGCGAAACTCACCTGGTCCCTCCACACGGCGGACTCCCGGACTGGGCGACCGGGGTGGGACCGGCGACGTTGATCATCATCGACGAGGCCGGCATGGGTTTCTCCTATGTCAAGCCGCGGTCGCTGTTGCGGCCTGTGGCCGTTGAAGGTCTTTAAGTGCTTGGTAGACGATGCGAGCGAGGCGGCGTTTGAGGCAGCGGAGAGCCTCTGTGGGGGAGTCCCCAGCCCTGAGCCGCTTTCGGTAGTAGCGGCGACCAGGGCTGTCGAGGCGGATCTGGGTGATGGCAATTCGGTGCAGGGCGCAGTTCAGCTGCCGGTTCCCGGCTCGCGACATGCGAACCCGGCCGGCGGTGTTGCCTGACCAAACTGGAATCGGTGCGACGCCGGCATACTGGGCGTAACAGGCCTCAGAACGGAACCGGGCGACGTTAGCGGTCTCACCGATGATCTTGGCTGCGGTTAGTGCCCCGCACCCTTGAAGGCCGATCAGGCCTGCGGCCTGCTCCTCGACGCTGGCCGTGATCCGCTTGTCCAACGAGTTGATCTTGGCTGTGGCCCGCTCGATGTCATCAAGCACATCGCGAGCCATCTCAGCGACGATGCCATTGAAGCGGGCTAACTGCTCGGTGAGGTGGCTGCGGATGCTCGCCCGGTCCAGTGACCGCGGCGAGGGGTCCAAGGCCGGATCGAGCTCATGCAGGTGCCAGCGGAACCGGTTGATCATCCGGGTCCGCTCCCCGACCAAGTCATCGCGGCGGTCCACCAACAACTTCAACTCCCGAGACGCCTCATCGTGTGCTGCAACCGGCAGATCCGGCTCCCGCAACACTGCACGAGCCACCGCCAACGCATCGATCGGATCGGATTTCCCACGAGTCCGCGCCGACGCGCGGGTCTGCGCCATCAGCTTCGGCGCCACCCGCACCACCGACTCGCCACCGGCCAGCAGATCCCGCTCCAACCGGGCAGACAAATGCCGACAGTCCTCAATCCCCCAAATTCGATCACCAGGAAACCTCTGCCGCGCCCACCGCAACGCTTTCGCATGACCCTTCCAATCGGCGCTCACAGTCAGCGAGCCCAGCTGACGGCCCACCTCATCGACCGCAACAAACGTGTGCGTCCGCTTGTGCACATCGGCACCAACAACAACCATGGTTATTGCCTCCTTGTCTCAAACTTCACTGACAGGACGGTTGGGCCGGTCGACGGACAACGCTCAGTGGGGGCGATGCCACGCTCCTATCAAGTCACGCCGACCGGTCCGTCACACCAGGTGCCGGCAAAGCCCATGAACGCCAACCCCTTCAGAGGCGGCAGACACCCTCAGAGCCAGACACCTAGTGATCAGGAACCCAATCACCGCAACAGCGGTGCTGTCACCCTGACACTGACCGACACCCTCTCACTCGACGCGGCCGTCCAGTTCGCCATCAATCGCGGTGCCAGTGTGCGCCTGATCGGTGATGATCAACAACTCGGCGCGATCGGCGCCGGCGGCGTCCTCCGCGACATCACACACACCCACGGCGCCCTACACCTTACCGAGCTGCACCGCTTCACCGACCCCGACGAATCCGCAGCCACACTCGCCCTCCGCGAAGGCAAACCCGAGGCACTCGACTTCTACCTTGATCACGGCCGCGTTCATGTCGGCGACCTAGCCACCACCACACAGGATGCCTTCGCGGCTTGGGTT
>DATCXA010000530.1:0-10938 GCA_036566085.1 Propionibacteriaceae bacterium | reverse complement strand
GCCACCACGGGCTGGGCGGCCTGGCGCGGAACGGGCCGCCCGCCAGGCATACGCCACCGGTCCAGGAAAGTGAGTGACAACCCATGGTTACCGCACTGGCGATCCCCGCCGACGTCGACGAGCCGATCCGACTGCACGAGTTCGACACGTCGAGCCTGACCGCCTATCTCGACGTGATCCGCGGCGACATGGCGACCTTCCGCCTGTTCCGGCCGGACGCCGCGATGTACGCCAGCCAGGAGGGCGAGGTCCTGGACCTGCCGCCCAACGACCGCGCAACCGCCCTACTGTGGGTGCACAACAGCGCCTCCCGCGGGTTCGACACGATCACCGGCGACGCGTTCATCGTTGGCCCGCTCGACGACGACATGGCCGAGGACCTGCCCGTACCCGACGAGCTGGTGCAGTTGCTGATGCACACCGAGCGCTACCGGATCGAAGTCCAGACGCACGACAGCAACGACTGGAAGCCCGTCGGGTTGATCTACACCGACTGGTACCCGGCGTACTCCCGGGCCATGACGCTGGCCCGCCAGCAGGCCGATATCCGGGAAGCACGCGTCGTCGCGGCGACCTGACCACACTCACGCCCGCTCGGCAACGCCATCACGCAGCGCCGAGCGGGCAACACAACACCTTGCCGCCAGTCGGCACCAGACCACACCACCCTCCATCAGAGGGCGATCGGCCTGGTGCGGAACGGACCGCCCGCCAGGCACCAGCCCTTCGGTCCACAAAGTGAGTGGCTTCTCATGATCACCGCCATCGTGCTCCCTGCGGCGTTCAACGAACCCATCCGACTACAAGAGATTGATCCGTCAGACCTGACCGCCTACACCGACCTGGTCGGCGGCAACCTCCAGGTCCTCGATCTGTTCCGGCCACAGGCCAGTCTCTACCTCAACGAGGAGGGCAAGCTGATGGGCCTGCCGCCCAACCAACACGCGACCGCTCTGCTCTGGGTACACAACAGCGCGTTCCGCGGTCACGACACGATCGTCGGTGATGCGTTCGTTGTTGGGCAACCGGGTGATGACGACGACCTTCCCGCACCTGACGAACTCGTGCAGCTCTTGTTCCACACCGAGCGCTACCAGATCGAGGTCCAGGTACGAGGCACAGAAGACTGGCGCACCAGCGGCTTGACCTACACCAACTGGTACTCCGCCTACTACTGCGCCATCAGCCTGGCCCAGGGTCGGGCAGAGGTTCAGGAGGTTCGAGTCGTGGCGGCCCAGTAGCCCTCACACCGCCCGTTGGGTGACGCACACCACGTCGCCCAACGGGCACACCAACGGCATCACGCCCAGCGTGCCCGGCACAGGACTGAACCCATCCTCCTGCGGCCGCGCGCCAGCGCATAACTCAATAAGGAGAACCACCATGGAACGACAACCGCACGACCCAAGAGGAGGTGAACGACCCGAACTCAGGATCGCCCCGGAGACCGAAGAATCAACCGACGAACGAGCGATCCGCGAAGGCATCGAGGCCGCCCTGCGCGACCACCGAGACATCGACGACCGCACGGCCGCCACCATCGCCACCCAACTCCACGAAGGCCAAGCCTCCGCGCTCTACAGCCTCGCCTCCACCGGCATGATCGACGAGCGCGTACACGACGAGCTCACCCGCAACTTCGACCAGCAGCCCGAACAGGTCAAGGACTGGATCAACTGGCTCGGCACCTACTGCGTCCACCGCCCCGAGAAGGGACCGATTCCCGGCTGGACCGACACCA
Source organism: Propionibacteriaceae bacterium (assembly GCA_036566085.1). Classification (GTDB taxonomy): domain Bacteria; phylum Actinomycetota; class Actinomycetes; order Propionibacteriales; family Propionibacteriaceae; genus Microlunatus. The sequence continues at coordinate 9,197 of DATCXA010000530.1, read as the reverse complement.
CCATCTCGGCCGATGACGAGGCGGCCGCACGTGCCGAGCTTGCCAGACGCATCTCCAACGCCGCCGTGACCACCCTCGGCCAGATTGCCACCATCCTCACACCCGGGGGCGACACGCTGGGTGTGGCTGACAGCCACGGACGGCCGGAACGCCACGGCCATGGGTATACCGCAGAGGAACTGGACGGCCTGTTTACCGAGATCCCCGACGAGGAACTCGGCACTGTGGAGGACATCGGCTGGTTTGGTCTGCTCCGCCACACCAGCCTGCCCGGCGGAACCATCCTCGCCCAAGACAGCAACGGCTTCAGGGACGCCCGTGTGTACGACACGGGCCCGGCGCTCGACACCGCCTGGGCCGAGCTACGCAGCGACCTGGCCGCACACCTCGATGCCGTCCGCGCCCACAACCGGGAACCCGGCGACCACGACGCGGAGACCGATCACGGCGTCGGCCCTCAACCGGAGATCTGGGTCGGCAGCCTTGCCGACTACAACAACGGGATCCCGCACGGCGTCTGGCTTGACGCCACCCTCAGCCCAGGCGAACTCGTTGACGCCATCGCGTTCATGCTCCGCAACAGCCCCACCGGCGACGCCGAGGAGTACGCCGTCATGGACTACAGCGACTTCTTCGGCATCGACCTTGGCCAACAGCCGCCACTGGACAACCTCAGCCGGATCGCCAACGGCATCGCCGAGCACGGCGAACCCTACGCCCACTGGGCCGCCCACGTCGGCACCGGCAACCTACCCGCACTGGAGCGATTCGAACACCACTACCGCGGCCGGTTCGACAGTATAAGGGCTTACGCCGAACACATCCTCGCCGAGACCAACGCGTACGACCACCTCGAACGCCTCGATCTCCCGGAAGACATCCGCGACTTCGCCACCTTCGACACCCAAACCATGGCGGCCGACATGGAACACTACCTACACATCATCGAAGCAGCCGATGGAGCCGTACACATATTCGACCCGAGGATATCGTAACGAATTTCTTGGCAGTCGATCACGCGTTTCCGCAACCTCCTGCTGATCACCCATACAGGTCCGCGGAGCGGATGCTGAAGGTTCCGGTTGGCGGGGGCCATTCTGCCCATCCGAGTTCGTCGAGATCGGACCAAAGCCATTGGTACGCGATCCTCGTTGCAGGTCGTTCCTCAAAGATATCGACAGCTCCCCATGTAAATTGGCGACGGCTGAATGGCGACGCACTCGGGCTTGACGCGTAACGCGCGAAAGCACGGTCGACGGCCATCCGCGGATCTAGCTGAACTGCATGAAGATCATCCACCAGGGAGATGGATATATCGTCGATTTCGCCACGCAGAGCCGGAACTAGGAAGTGCATCATTATCGGATATTCGTCTCTAACTTGAATGTAGCCGACAAACTTCACTGGGGAGAGTGCGTTAAGGCCGAGCGCTGGTCCCATCGACTTGAAAATCGTTCGCGAGATGGTCCGATATATTTCGACGGCGGCCGTATACACTGCGATCGTTCTTTGTTGCAACTGTTCTGGCGTGTACAGTGACCATACCCAACCCCCCGTCGCTGTTGGTTGATCGGGTCCGGGCCATGGATGTTGAATGTACCGGCGTTCTTCAAGCCATACGATGAGCCGTTGACAGTCGGTGGGAGTAAGGACGAAGTGACGTCCAAAAGCAAGACTAATCGCATTCGGGCTAGCAGCGAGCGCGTCCCTCAATCGCGCGATGATTGGGCCGACTGAAATTTCGGTCTTTACTGGACTGGTGTGACCGATGAACCGTGCAAGAGCATACCATTGCAGCTCCTGAGCAAGCGGATCGTCAGACAGGAGCTCATCGACAGTGAATGTCGTGAGGCGTCGCTTCAGCAGGCTGCGGAGGACATCCCGAGCAGCACGCCATGGCCACACTCTACCTTGTGGTGGATGCCCAAAAGTCAGCCTTCTCATCCCCAGATCGGCGAGGCCCCAGCTCGGTGCAAGGAGTTCACCTGCGTTGGCGGCCAAGCCGAGATAGATCCGTCTGCCGTCGTTCCATGCATGCAGCTTCTCGACAGTGCCGTTGGCATCGTGTCGTAAAATACCCTTGGTAAATTCGGATCCCACGCTCTCAGCCCATGTGCGAAATGCTTGCTCGACTCGGGGCATTGCCCTGGCGAGCTTATCGGCCTCGACCTCTTCCTGCTGACGCCCCAATATGCCACGGTTGGTCGTGGCTTGGTCCACAATCCAGGAGGCTGCACCTGGATTCCAGCGAGCCACAGAACTCATGAGCCTGTCAGCGACCTCAGGCTGTGCCATGACCACGGCGAAAGCCAGAGGGTAGCGCCAGCGCCCGAATATGTTCATGGTTGAGGCGATCTCTTCGAGAGATATCTCTCCCCGAATGATGGCCTGAGCCGCAAAAAACTGTTCTAGCAACGGGAGGGCAAAACTAAGACTACCGTCACGCTTATCGATCACCAGCCTAGTCGCAAACAATCGGCTTCTTTCTACCAAGTCACCTATAATTGGATTTAGCGGGAGTCCAGATACAGACGACACTGCTAATCTGCGAAGCAGTGCATTTAGATCTTCTGACTGCGTCAGCCGTCTGTCAGTTGGCCGGTGCAGTGCCCGAAGAATGACTGAAGTCACAAGGCCGTACGGTGGCCCAGGTGTGCCACCCTGCATGAGCTCATCGGCGATAAGCAGCGCAAAGAGTGGACGTGATGCTGCATCTGACAGCTCCTGTCCCCACCCGCGCATATCAATCCTATCCTTGCCAGTAAGGAGTGCTATAAGAAGCGCAGATTCCGCTTGATCGAGGACGGGTATTCTCACTACATTCTTATCATTCCGTTCGATGATGTCCGGCCGCGCGGCACAGACGATACGTACACTTCGATAAGTGTTTGCAAATATGCGGGCTTGCGCCAGTAGCTCGGCCCCACGGACGGCGTCGCCCTCGTCCAACTTATCCAGCACCACATCGACACCACAATGCGGAACTTCCCCACCCGGAACCTGTGCACGAATAGCGTCCTCTAGGCTACCAGTGAGGTCATTTCTGTCGAGCCACACGGGCCACGGCTTGTCTTCATGCTCAATGCGCGACTTAACACAAGACCGATGCCACGCCTCACATGCTTCGGACTTTCCCGTCCCCATGTCGGCGACGACTAGTGTCACCCCAGATCTGACTTGGAGGTCATATACTATGTGTGACGACAGCAATTCGTTCACAAGTCGCTCGGCGGCATCGACATCGGTGATAATTGCACTTACCCGCTCACGGGTCCGGGCCTGACTCCTACGCAACAGGTCTCGTAGTTGGTCAGCCAATGGAATACCACCAACCGTCAGCCTCTGAACGATATCTTCGACGATGCGAATTAACTCCTGGGTCGATCTGGCGTCTCGCCTGTCGAGCAGCCTACGCGCATCCTTATCGTACACAGCTATTAGAGCACCGTAGACGGCATCCAACATATCTTGGGTGACGATCTCTGGCGTCTTTTTTGACGGCCAGTCTGATGTATCCTCAAAGCATTTAGCCACAAGAGGTGTCAGATCACGGACTGCGATGTGCCGGGGCTCCGTTAGGCCATCCTGAACGGCTGGATCGGACAACCACCGGATGAAGGTCTTTCGGGGAATCCTCCATTCAACTTCTTTTCGAACGATGTACCAAAGGCGATACGTGCGGGTCCGTGAAGCGAGGACGTTCTTTGCGAGCAGCGATGCATGTGGGGCGACGGCCCGGAGGAGTATGGCTAGGAGCGTTCCCGACATAACCTGATCCCTCAACACGTGCGTGGGCTAGATTGCCATGTCCAAGCTATAGTCCTCGACACATTGCAACCGTTCTGGGCATGGCGTGTCGCCTAGACTATCGCAGCGCACGTTTCGGTTCGCCGCAGAACGTCACCGCGCTCAGTAACGGACCGTGCGTGGCCATGGTCCATCGCAGTCCGGCGACGTTGACCAAGGTGGCCAGGGCGACCGGATGTGGGCGGTAGCAGCAGTAGAGCGCCGGTTCGCCGTGTGCTGCGCCGCGGTTCCAGGGGATGAGCACGGTGTCCCGCCCCGCGACCGCTGATGGCGTGGCGTCGATGGCGATGCGCAGCGCCTCGGCGTTGGACATCGCTGGGATGTCGCAGACCACGATGTCAGGCCACCCACCCGATCCTCCGTGAAGAACCTGTGGCCTCGCGGTGTGGACGGCTCCCTGAGCGATCCACTGTGCGCAGGTGTCGGTTGCCGCGCCCGCTGACAGTGCTGCAACGGTGTGCGAGATGTACGTGGTCCCGCGTGGGAACTCGAACGTCAGGTGGATCGGGCGAGGGAGGCTGCCGCTCACAGTGCCCGTCGAGTATCCGATACCGGTGCTGCCGTACATGTTGGGAACGAGCGGGCCGAAGCTGAACTCCACCTCAGCCGCGGTGCGCCCGCTTCGTGCCGCCTGCACCTGGACCTGCCAGGCGGGCTCGCCACCAGCGTGCTGGGCCGGGAGTAGCGCTTCGACGGCTGCCTCGTCGCCGTCGCTGACATACACACCAAGAGTGACCGGTTGCGAGGGTACGGGCTCGGATGGGTTTTGGGCATCATCGATGCGTAGATCCAGGTAGACGCAGAGCGCCGCAAGCATGCCAAGGAGTACGGGGCGGATCCACCGCCGGCAGGTCTTCCGCCACGACATCCCGGGACACGTCCTCCCCCGTCTCGCACACGGTGGACGGCACCGTACCCGTTGTAGCTCGACTGCGGATAGGCGTGGCATTCGAACAGATACACACGGGCAAGAAGAATTCACAACAGGGCAACCAACGGTGGGGCGCCCCTGGCTCCATCGGTGATGATGGTCGGGGTCGGCCGCTTTTGGGCTTCTAAATGAGTTTATGGAAAATCTAACAAGAGAAAGCCGGACGGTGAAGAGTAATCGGGCTGACATCGGAGGCGGCTGACAAAGGTTACCGCTGGAGGCGGCAAACCACCGAGTCAACAGCTCATGCCGTCACTCGTCCAGCCGACTCTCGCACTGCAAGGCTGTTACAGCAGGTACATGGATAGACGTGCGAAGACGTCTCTAAGCAGTCTGAAATTTTCTCCCCTGTGCCAATGTGAACCCAGCACGATGACCATGTCCCACCCGTCACCGGCGCACACGGTGATAAGACCGTTCGCGCCTTCTGGGATACCGGCTCCAGGCACAACGACCAGCCTAGTCAGCAAGGTCAGCTCCTTGTCCCAGATCTCCACCTTGAAGGTGATGAATCCGCCGCAGAACCCATCCACCTCGATCTTCTCGCCGGAGTAGGTTGCGACTCGCCGGAGTAACGTACGGGCCTCAGCGGCCCGAGCGGCGTCAGGACGCGTTGGGCGCGCGCTCAAGCTCACGACGGGCAAAACAAAGAGTTCGAAGTCCGACATGTCACCGTGGTCGACCCGCCCAAGGGTCCGGTAGATCTCTTCAGGACTCCGCTGGAGGAGCCACTTCCGTGCGTCATTGACGTTAATGATCGGCGTGAGGTCGTCTTTCATACGATTCCCCCTTATGTGACTTCCCGAACAGGCCCATAAGCCATCGCATGGCTTTCTCTTGTTAAGGTCGATCCGGACAGATACATCAACGGATCCCTGGCGAGACATATGCCTCGAGCCAGCTAATACAGTAAAACATATACCACAGAGAAATGCAACGGCTCCTATTGACTTCTCTCGGCGCGGTTAGGTAGGTAATTGGGTTGACTGAATCGTTGTAGCGGCCCGACCCCATGGCGGCACCACTCTTGACATTCGTGGATACGTTCGCGATCATGGGAACATTAGGTAATTAGGAATACCACATGAATCTACGACTTATTGAGAGGCACTCAGAGACAAATGGCGTGCTGACATTCACTTTCGAACCTGAACAGCCGATGGTCTGGCAAGCCGGCCAGTATCTGCACTACACACTCAGACACGACCAAGAGGACGATCGAGGAAGCGAACGCTGGTTCACCATCGCCGCACCGCCGTTCGAGAGGCGACCGAGGATCACGACGCGTCTTGCGGCCGAGAGTAGCTCGTTCAAGCAGGCGCTGGTCCGCCTTCCACTGGGGGGCGTGATCGAAGCGGACGGACCGGAGGGTGATTTCGTTGTCGACGACCCTGAGCACGATTACGTGTTCATTGCTGGTGGGATAGGCATCACGCCATTCCGGGCGATCCTTCTGCAGCTCGACCATGACCGGGTCAGCATCCACGCTCACCTGCTTTACGCGACCCACCAAGGCGACGAGCCAGTCTTCCGTAGGGAGCTCGACGGTCTCAGCGCAAGGCATCCCGCCTTTCGCGTGGAGTACGTAACCGGCCCACACCGTATCGGGAAAGCTGACATTCGCGCAGCAGGTGCCAACCTCCACGACCCGTTCTACTACGTGGCTGGACCCGAGCCGATGGTGAAGCATTACGAGGAGATGTTGACAGGGATGGGTATCGCCAAGGACCGGATCAAAGTGGATGATTTTCCGGGCTATGAGGCCGTCTAGGTCATGGATAAGACGCCCCAAAAGCGCTCGCGCAGGCGATGACTCCCATCGACCATTCCAGAAGAAGCTCGCCACATGCCCAGCAGGGCGTAGGCGTACGGGAACTGGCCAAGGTTCTCTGGGATTATCACAACGTTGAATATGAACTACCTGAGAAGGCTGACTTCCTACTCGTTACCGGATCTCATGACGACCGCGTCGCGGAGCATGCCGCCGACTTGATGCGGCATGGCATCGCCCCACTCGCGGTGACAAGCGGTGGGTATGGAAAGGTGACCAAGGACCTGAGAACTGAACCCGAGGCGGAGCGATTCAAACGCATCATCGTGGACGCCGGGGTTAGCGCCGACGCCGTGCTTGTCGAGCCCGACGCTACCAACACCGGTGACAACATCGTGCGTACCCGGGACCTGCTCGATTCGTACGACATGGAGGTAATAACCGCGATCATCGTTACGAAACCCTACATGAAGCGTCGTGCGCTGGCGACGGCGATGAAGCAGTGGCCCGAGGTGCGGTGGTGGGTCTCTGCACCGGAGATCACTTTCGATAAATACCCAAATCGGGACGTGCCAGAACGGCAAATGATTGAACTTATGGTCGGCGACTTACAGCGATTGGAGGTTTACGCCGGGCGAGAGTTCCAGGTACCACAGGAGATCCCCACAGACGTCTGGGACGCCTATGATGCCTTGGTTGCTCTCGGGTACGACCAATACGTCATCCAGCCATAGCTCCTGACCGGTGGTACGCCGTCCAGGAAACGCGATCTCGGGATGCTTGGCGGCCCAGCCTGAACGGTGCTGGTCGCCGAAGCCACCGGACCGGAGACGTCGGTCGGGCCACGATGTCGGTCGCCGAGTGGCGGACCCGTCAGCCGATGGGGATGCCCCAGTAGCCGGTATCGATGGTCAGCCCGTAGTCGGCGGGGCCCGCGGCCGGACTCGGGTCGACCAGGGCAGTTGTGGTGCCGTTGGCTGTGGTGGTCGTGAGAGCGGCTGGAGTAACGCCGAGGTCGGCCAAGAGGTTGAGGGTGGCCTGTTGCATGACGGGGTCGATGGCTCCAGTGGTGTCTGCACCCCCGAAGCGGATGCGGTTCAGTCCGGCGGCCCAGCGCCAGGTGCCGGCGCCGAAGACGAGGGCACCGGAGTCGGCTCGGTACAGGGACATGCCGTAGAGGAAGGCGCCGTCGCCGGTGTAGGTGACGCCGTTGTCGTCGGCGGCCTGCCCGTTCAGGGTGATGCTCTGGGTCTGGAGGCGGACGAGGTTGGTCGGGGTGTCGGCGACCGGAGCGGTGTTGACGTAGTCGAACTCGAACCCGAGCGAGTTGGTGAACAGCGCCTGCGTGGTGCCCGGGGCGAGTGTGGTGACGGCGGTGTTGCGCCAGATCGGCAGGATCTTGAACGTGTCAGGTACGACGATGGTGCGCTGCTGAGGGCCGTTGCCAATGAACCACTGGCCGAACAGGGCGGACTCGGAGCGGCGGTCTGTGTTGTTGACTCCTCCTGGTGTGGTGCGGGTGTCGCGCCAGGTGCCGGTGTAGGTCACTGGGTCGTAGCGGGTGACGCCGTCGAAGCCGGGTGTGTCGTGGGAGTCCTTGTAGCAGATCATGCGGCGCCGACTGGTGTCGGTCGGATCGTAGCGGACGTGCCACAGGGCGGTGTTGCTGGAGAAGGAGATGAGGTTGGTGCCGGTGTCTCGGGCCTGTTCGAATGCGGCGTGTAGGCCTTCGGTCCAGTACTCGTCGTGGGCGGAGGTGACGGCGATGCGGTACTTGGAGGGGATGGTCGGGTCGCGGTCGATGTCGGTGGAGCTGTAGTAGGCGACGTCGTAGCCGTTGGCTTCCAGGAAGGCCAGCAGGGCGTACTCGGCGTCGAAGAAGTACCCGGTGTCGTTCGACGCCCCGGTGGAGAACGGCCGGTTGAAGCTGACCCCGAAGGCTCGTTGGGCGATATTCAGGCCGGCTGCGCCGCCCTGCCCGTACAGGCTGCGGCCGGTATAGCTGGCGTTGCCGGTGCCCGCCTGGCCAGTACCACCCCACACGTTGTAGGCCTGCCAGGTGAACTCGCTGGTCTTGAGCATGATCTGGTTCGTCCGGTTCGCGGGGGTCTGGGAGCGGACGACAAAGACGGTGCCGGCGACCCCGCCGGTGGCGTCGGTGCGCCGGAAGTTGGCAAGGTAGACCCCTGGGGTCGCGTCGGTGGGGATGGTCCAGCTCGAAGTGGTAGTCCAAGAGCACACGGTTCCGCCCAGCTCGTCGACGGTAGCGACGGGTTGGACGGCGGGGGTACCGGCGACGGTGGCCTTGCGTTTGGCGCCGAACAGCAGGTAGCCGTAGTAGCCGGCCCGGAAAACCTCGACGTCGAATGGGGCTGTCCCGGAGTCGACCTTGAACTGCACGGTGTCACCCGGTGTGTAGGAGATGGCGTTCGTGAACCCCGCGATGTTCGCATTGGTGGTGGCGCCGAACCATGTGGAGAACTTGCTGCCCGGCAGGGTGTTCTCCGCCACGACCGGGTTCGGGTAGGGCGCGTGTGACGGCACGTCCGAGGTGTCGGTGTAGGCCCAGCACGCAGCTTGGAACGACCCGATGATCCGGGAGCTCTTGCACGTGTAGCTCCCCGGTGCCACGTCGGCCAGTCCGACCTGTGCCCAGTACTTCGTCGCGCCCGGGCCGTCGTTGTGGCC
>DATCXA010000522.1:0-2910 GCA_036566085.1 Propionibacteriaceae bacterium | reverse complement strand
CGGGAAGATTGCGGCCGGCGAAGCTCCGTCGCGACAAACTGCCGAACAGCTGTCGATCTTGATCGAAGCCGATCTGCCCTTCAAGATCACCAGCCGATCGGCCGGTGGCTGGTTGCCGCTGCTGACGGCGGTCGATGCCCTCATCGACGGTGCGAACGTCGACGATGCCGCCACGCTCATACGATCGGGCGACAATGATCAAGTCCGCACAGACGTGTCAGCCTGGGAGCAGACGACGTTGTCCCGGATCCGCCGCCGGATACGCCGCCTTGGTACTGATCAAGTGGCGGATGTGATCAACGCCTGTGTCGCAGTCGACCGGCCAAGAGGCAGCTAGCCCCCGCCACGGCAAGCGCCGCTCCGACGAGCGGCAGCTGCGGAGCAAGACCTCCGGTCGTCGACGATGCTGCCTCAACCGGAAGCTGGTTTCTGCCTGGCACGGGACGATAGTTCGCTCGCGTGGTAAGGCCCGCATCAATGCTTGTGTCGACTGGATTTTCATTTCCCAATGCGAATACCGCGGTCACACCGGAGGGATCGGCATCAGAGTTCAGAGCGGGGTTATCGCCAGCATCTCGGCACGTGAACACCAGTCCGTCGGGCAACTTGCCGAACCTGATCTTGTAGTTGCCGGCCGGCAAGTCGTCGAAACTGTAGCGGCCGGTTTCCGAGGTAACTGTGGTGGCGATCTCGCTCGAGTTATCACCCAGGAGCTCGACAGCAACTCCCGCGACGCCGTGGTCGCCCGCGTCGAGCACACCGTCGCCATTGTTGTCGCGCCACACCATGTCGCCCACCGAATACGCGCCGGCCAGCCCAGCGCTGACGGTTTGATTCTCGAAGTCGGTCGAGCTGGCATCGGCGTCGGTGACCGGCACCAGATTTGGCGCTCCCGGCGCCAGCCTGAAAACCGCAGTCCGTCCGGTTGCTGGATCAGCGTCGGAATCCAGCCCCGGGTCAGCACTGGCCGCTCGCTCGGTGAACGTGCGATGCGCTGGCAGGCTCGTGAACTGGAGGCGATAGCGGCCGGCTCGCAGATTGGAGAACTGATAGCGACCAGCGGCATCGGTCGTCGTCGTGGCCACGAGATTGCCGGTGTCGGTAAGCAATGAGACGGTCGCTGACCCGGCCAGTTCATCAGACTGCTGGATGCCGTCACTGTTCTGATCTAGCCATACCCGGTTACCTACGGCGTAGCGCAGCGGAGTGACGCCTGCGTCGATCGTGGGATTGATGTAGGCCGCTTCCACCCCGTCCGCTGCTGTGGCGGGTCGTACATTGGGCTCTCCCACGCCCAAGGTGAACGGTGGCGTCACGCCGGAATAGTCCGGATCGGAGTCGCCCTCCCGCTGGTCACCGACGGCGGTCGGAGTCAGCCGAAACTCCTCAGGAATCCCGGCAAAGCGCACCGAGTAGGTACCGGCCGGGAGATTGTCGAATACGTAGCGCCCTGATGGCCCACTGACATTTGAGGCCACAACTTCACCGTCGACATTGAGCAGCTGCACGCTGATCTGCGTCGCAGGCGATTCGCCAGGATCCTGTACGCCCGACCGGTTGTCGTCGCGCCAGACGAGGTCGCCAACTGCAAAGCGAGCAAGCTCAGAGCGATCCGCGCCGCGGGATACGCCGGTAGCTTCGGGCGGTGCTGGCTGGGCGAGTACGCGGCCAGCGGCAACACCCATGCGAATCGTCTGGCTATCCGCGGTCACATCAACCGTGGTACTTAGGGGTTGGAACGTGCTGCTCTGGAGGATCGGCGTCAAGTCAGCGAGTTCTGGAGGGATTTTCGCGACAACGAAATACCGCCCGCCCTTGAGCTTGCTTGTCGCCGGAAGCACAAACTTGCCGTCACGACCAGTGATCCCGGTAACGCTGGAGCCACCGGCGTCGCTGACAGCGATCTCGATCCCGGCCTGTGGCTGATCAATACTGGCGCTGTAATTGCCGTCGCGATCGATGTCGCGGTTGACGATGACCGTCAATGTGTTGTCGGTGGGTTCGGCGCTTGCCGAGACAGGGAGCGCCACCATCGCGACCAGTGTGATGCCGATGAATGTGAGAAGTCTCGCCAGGATGGCGGCTGAGCGCTGAAAATGGCGCGTAGGCAGCACGACAACCCCATCGGACGTGGTCCCCGAGCCCGAAGGCTGCGGGTAAGAGCGCCCCGAACGCTCGACCTCGGCTCAATATAGTCAGACGCACTGCAGTGTCCAGGCTGTTCCAGCCTTTTGCCTCTGAACCGTGACAGACCTGAGATATAACCCGGTTCAGCGCGATCGGATCACTTGGGTTCTTGCGGCCATGTCGTGCAGAGCCTGCCGCTTGGGATGCCATAGCGGAAAGAGCGCATCCACAACCGTGATCAAGCTCAGCATTGAGCTGATGCTGGGCAGCACCCAGATGCCGGCCCGGATGAAAATCGAGCTCCACGGCAGGGGGCCGGGATCATGGCCCTGATCAACCCGCACCACGCGGAGCCCGCAGATCAACTTCCCCGGTGTTGCCGATTTCCACCGCAAAAAGGCGACGTGATAAAGCATGGCGACACCAACAGTCGCCCCGGTCAAGATCAGCTGACTGCTAGCAGGGATCAGATCGGCTGGACTCAGCGTTGGCGGTGCACCCCCCGACCGTTGGGCAGTTACTACCGCATCGAAGTAGCTAGCAATTGCCGCATACAGCGATTGCCAGATAGGGAACGTGACGACGGTGACGATCGCCGAGATGATCGCGTAGTCGATGATCACTGCGAGCGCCCGCCACCACCACGAAGCGAGCGCAACGCCGTCGGCAGTCATGGTCGCTTGCAGCGAACTGGGCCGCGGTCGCGCATAGGCGGCCGGGCGGGTCAGGTTAGGTGAAGGGTAAGTCCCATAGGAAGGCTGCCCGAAGCGTCCGGCGGGCGGG
>DATCXA010000520.1:0-4077 GCA_036566085.1 Propionibacteriaceae bacterium | reverse complement strand
GTCCGGTACGCGACATCGAGCAGCCGATCGACATCCGCCGCTGCCGCGAGTCGATCATGGAGGCGAGCCATTGTGTCGGCTTCGTCATGGGTGATTGAGTCGAAAATAGGTTCCGTAGAGTTGATCATGAATGAATTCCTTCTCTTGATGTGAGCTGCTCAGGGTCGCGGTAGCGGCGGCGGAGGGTGCGAACGCCGTCGTATGCGGCGCGGCGCGCGGCGTCTGTCGAGCCGCCGATGATCGTTGCGACCTCGGCGTACGGCAGTCCGGCAAGATGATGGTAGGCAACCGCCTGCCGCTGTTTTGTCGGGAGTGCGCGCAAGGCTGCCCACAGGGCGCCCTCCGGTGGCTCCCAGGCGCTGGCGTTGGAACTGGTCTCGTCGATGTCGGCAACCGGAACCGCCCGACGGCTCTGGGCGCGCAGGGAATCAATCGCCTTATGGTGAGCGATCGTGACGAGCCAGGCCTCGATATTCGCGCCGTCGGCAAGATCGGGATAGGCCCGCAAGGCAGCGAGGAAGGTTTCTGACCACGCATCGTCGGCGTCCGGCCGAGCTAGTACGGCACGGCAAACCCGCAGCACGGTTGGGCCATGCTGCGCCACGATCTCTTCAAACGGCCGTTTCATCCTCATCACCCTTCTAGACGATGGCACGGCGCAAAACGTGAGATCTGCGGGATTGTTTTCGCACCTGTGCTGTGAGATGCACATCCGGACCGACTGAAGTGCTCGTCGTCAACATCCCACGCTGCGTGGGATGTTGACGCTGTACATGGCGTGCATGCCACGTACAGCGTGAGGAGACTGGGTACAGCCTCCAAAATGCACCTTGGGCCACCGAGTTCAATTGTTATTCAACCGAATGGTTGACAAGCCTTCAGATTCAGCCTAGAGTCTTACTCAACCAATCGGTTGAATACCGAGTCCAGGAGGCTGCCATGAGCGAGGATCGACTCTCCCGGGTCTTCGCCGCCTTGGCCGACCCGACGCGGCGTGACATTGTGGCTCGGCTTGCCGTCGGGGATGCCACCGTGAGCCAGCTGGCAGCGCCGTACAACGTGTCGATTCAGGCAGTGTCCAAACATCTGAAAGTGCTCGAAGACGCCGGTCTGGTAAGCCGCAGCCAAGATGCCCAGCGCCGACCACGACACCTCGAGGCGGAGGTCTTCGACATGATGACTGCCTGGATTGAGCGATACCGCAGGCAAGCCGAGGAGCGATATCGGCGACTCGATGCCGTACTCGCCGCTATGGACGACGACAGCGAACCAACTACCAACAAAGGAGCAGCATCATGAGCACAAACGCTAGGCAGGAAGCCCAGACGCGCGAGACCACGATCGAGGCTGACCCGAACCTGCCGACCATCCGCATCATCCGAGACTTTGATGCACCACGCGAAAAGGTCTTCCGGGCATTTATCGAGCCTGAGCTGGTCGCCCAGTGGCTCGGCCCGAAGAGCAGCGAGATGAGGATCGACGAGTGGAACGCTCGCACCGGCGGCAACTATCGCTATGCCGCGGTGGAAAACGGTGAAGAGGTGGCCGCCTTCTACGGCTCCTTCCACGAGGTGCGACCGAACGAGCGGCTGGTGCAGACCTTCACCTGGGAAGGCATGCCCGATGGCGTCAGCTTGGAGACCATGACGTTCGAAGACCTCGGAGACGGTCGAACCAGAACCATCGGACTTTCGCTGGTAGACAACCTCGAAGCCCGCGATGCGATCATGGCGAGCGGCATGGATGTCGGAGTCACTGAGGGCTACGAGAAGCTCGACGCCCTACTCGCTCACAGCTAACGCAACTGGCAACTTGTCAGCGTCTCACTGGGCAATAACACCCAGTGAGACGCTGACAACTCTTTGAGGCTGGGTGTTTCGTCATTGATGCGACCGGCTAAGAAATCTTTCCAGAGATAGCGAAAGGGACGCGCCAATGAGCATCAGGACAGAAGAGCTTCGTACCGCTTACTTGCGATCTGGAAATGTTTACGCCGGCTCAGAGAAGCTCGGCCGAATCGGCCAGATCTACGTCGACGACCAGACCTCAGATCCGACCTGGGTCACGGTCAAGACCGGACTGTTCGGAACCTCCGAGTCGTTCGTTCCCTTGAATCAAGCGCGGCTCGAAGGCGACGACATCATCGTCGACTTCGACAAGGACACCATCAAGAACGCCCCGCGCATCGATCCGGACGGCGATCTGACGCCGCGTGAGGAGCTGGAGCTGTTCCGCTACTACAGCCGGCCGCATGACACCGAGACGACCGATCGGGATGACAGATTCGATCGGGATGATGATCATGATGATCGGCTGGATCGGGGCTTGGTGCGTGATCAAGACACGCCTGATGATCATCAACGGGTAGTCGACGAGATTGCCGACAGGCGCGACGAAGGCGGGCGCGGTCGTCTGCGCCGCTACGTCGTGACCGAGATCACCGAAGATCGGTAGCGAACAACCCACCGTACGCCGACCCTACGCCGGTTTGCGGAAACGTCAGTGCGGGTACCGCCTCAGGTAAACAGCCCCAGTACCGGTGGCTTGCGTGAGGAGGCACGATGACTCGTTCGATCGAAAGCTTGGTGCTGCTGGGTGCGAGTGGTGACCTCTCCGGCCGGCTGCTACTGCCAGCTTTCGGGCAGTTGCTCGACCGGGAGGAATGGCGCCGAGACGTCGTGCTGGTTGGCGCAGGCTCTGAAGACTGGGACGCCGATGCCTGGCGCGACCGAGTCAAAACCTCCTTCGAGTCTGGTGATGTCTCCGACGAGACGCTGAAGAGCGTGTTGGACACCACCCGTTACGAGCAGGCTGACGTCACCAGCGTTGAAGACTTGAAGCCCCTGATCGATTCTTGCCCGCCGGCGCATGCCATCTACTTCGCACTGCCGCCCTCGGTAACCGTCGCGGCTTGTGCGGCTCTGCAGCAGGTGTCTCTGCCTGAAGGCACGACCATGGTCCTCGAGAAGCCGTTCGGTACCAATCAGGAGAGCGCGGCCAGCCTGAATCAGTTACTTGCTGAGATAGTGCCAGAAGAGCAAGTGCATCGGGTTGATCATTTCTTGGGGCGCTCCACAGTGCTGAATCTCATCGGCGTGCGCTTTGCTAACCGGCTGTTCGAGCCACTCTGGAGCAACGAACACATCGCGCGCGTGGATATTGTGTTCGACGAACAGCTCACGCTGGAGAACCGGGCGCGCTACTACGATCGCGCCGGTGCCCTTGTGGACATGATCCAAAGCCATCTGCTCCAGGTGCTGGCGTTGATGGCAATGGACCCGATCGCCACAATCAACGCAGTCGATCTGCGCGACGCCAAGGCCCAGGTATTACGGGCCTGTCGGCCGTGGAATGACGACCCGGTTGCAGCCAGCCGTCGAGCCCGCTACACCCAGGGCTCGATTGACGGCCGGGAGGTGCCGGATTACACGGCGGAGCCCGGAGTTGATACATCGCGAAACACCGAGACGCTGGCAGAGCTCATCGTCGAGGTCGACAACTGGCGATGGGCTGGCGTGCCCTTCCGGCTACGGTCCGGCAAGGCACTTCGGGAGCGTCGCAAGGAGGTCTCCGTCACCTTCCAGCCGCTGCCACATCTGCCTACCGGGTTGCGGGGGCAGGCAATTCCGGAACGGCTGCGGCTCGAGATGAGTCCTGACCGGATGGCTTTGGAGATGAATGTCAATGGTCCAGACGATCCTTTGGTACTGGATCGGATTGCGCTGGACACCAACCTCAATCCCGGACGTCTGCCGGCGTACGGCGAGGTCCTGGCGGGAGTGTTGGACGGCGACCCGCTGCTTTCAGTTCGCGGAGATACGGCCGAGGACTGCTGGCGCATCGTGGATCCGGTCCTTCAGGCGTGGCGTGACGGAGAGGTACTGATGGACGAGTACGCCGCTGGTTCTGATGGACCGTCGGATTGGAGCTGAACCTTACGCGACGAGGTTCAGTACGTTCATCATCCGTGGCGTTGCGCCAAGCAATGCGGGATCAGACGAGAGGGAGCTGCGGTGAAGATCGGAATCGGGGTACCCAATCCGGTGCCCGACACCCCTGGGGATGTCATCCTCGACT
>DATCXA010000509.1:0-3291 GCA_036566085.1 Propionibacteriaceae bacterium | reverse complement strand
TGCCACACCACCGCGTCGAGTTCCTGCTGGTCACCTACCAGCCCGGGAGCGCGTCGTCAGCCGACGGGCGTTTGATGCGACACAGCGGGACGGAGTACGCGTACCTGATTAGCGGCGAATTGGAGCTGGCGCTGGGATTCGACAAGTATCAGCTGACCGCGGGGGACTCTGTGTGCTTTGAGTCCACTAGACCGCACGGCTATAGCAACAACGGGGAGCTCCCTGCAGTGGGGGTGTGGTTCGTGGTCGAGCCGAGCTAAGCACGTACGAGGTGTAACCGTCGCGGCGACGCCGAGCCCTGAAAAAGCATCGCCAATCAGCGGCAGATGTCCCAATGAGGGCACTCTTCGATACAACCGTGATGCGTTTTCAGGGTGATCTTGTACCGGGTGTCCAGCACTAGAGGTTGACACAGCCAATTACCGGCCCGTACGCATGTAGCTGTGCACATCCTCAAGCTCGCTTGGGTCGGTACTCGCACCGACAACTTTTGACCGACGGTCGACTTCTTCCACGATGTCCTGGGATTCACACCGGACTTTGATCTTCCAGGATTTCAGGTGCTCAAGCTGCCAGACGGCAGCAAAGTGGAGGTCTTCGGACCCGACACTGACATGAACCGTCACTTCACGACCGGGCCGGTTGTGGGGTTTCTGGTGGACGACATAAATGCGGCGGCCAGCGAACTCCGAGCCCGCGGCGTAGAGATCCTGCACACCGCGGAGGACGAGAACGGTAATGCCTGGGTGCACTTTCGGGCACCAGACGGCAATGTCTATGAGTTCACCCAAGATCCGGGCGTCTCGCGACCTATGTAAGTCTTCAAGTCTTGAGCCGGCGTCAGACAATGGGTAGCCATGGCGTGATCCGCTGATCGGTGCTGCAGTCCATTCCGCGGAGCGCCGAGGCTGAGCAGGAAGGCATGATGGCCCAGGCGAAAGCACGACAGCAGTCTCAAGATCCCTACGGCCAAGAGGGCAAGACGCTGACTTCGCGGGTGCAGCGGCTTCGCGGTTGGGTTGGGTCGGACCCCTCGAGACTCCCCGAGCTGGCAGATGCACTCGTGGATCTGACCGCCCACCGGCTGCTGGGTCACGGCTACGCCGCTGCTGCGGAGGATGCGCAGGACTCAGTCCGCCGGGCCGGCGAACTGCTCGCTGCCAGTGGACCGATCGGGCCGTACACCTCGATCAGCGACGCCGCCCGTTATGTCACCGCGGTCGTACATCTGGCTGCGATTCAAGCTGGTATGGGCATGCCGGATGCCGCCGGTCGCACCATTGGACTACTGGAGGACATCCGGGAACAACTGCGGGAACAGCGCCTGGAGATTCCTTTGCGGCCTGAGACCGTGATCTGGGCGCTGTTGTGTAGCACGCAGGCGGCCCTGGCCGTTGGTGATGCGGCCACAGCGAACGCCAGTGCGGACGCTGCCATCGTCCGCTTGGCCGAGTCTGACCTTGGAAATGATCCGGACACCGCGTTTCTGGCGATGGACGTCAACCGGCTTGCCTCGGACTCCCGTTGGGCGGCGCGCCGAGCTGAGGAAGCACTGAGCTATCTGCACACGGCGAAAGATCACTATGACGGTGTCGTAGCAGGGCGTCTCAATGAACCTGGACGGCTCAGTCCGGCTTTGGTGGAGCGCCTTGCCGAGCCACTCTTCGGCCTGTATCGGGACATGGCGGACCGGTTGGCGGCGATAGGCGAAGTCGATCTTGGCCTGGCTACAAGACGCAGCATGATTGAGCTGCTGCGCGGGCTGACCGGGCGTCTTGGTGATCCGGTCCGCGCACAGCTGGCGGCTGCGTTAGCTGATCTTGCCAGCGATCTATCGCGACTTGATCGCTTGGACGAAGCCGACGCTGCCAGTGCCGAAGCGGGTGCGATCATGCCGGCTGAGTCGGCAGCAGTCCAGGATCTGCGTGGTGGAGCCGTGCCCATGGGCACGCAGTTGATCACCTGGAGCTCGCTGCCCCCGACTGCCTCGTACGCCGCAACGACTGCTACCTCGGTCACTTTCAAGATCGTTGATCTTGCTGCGCTGCAGCGGGCCGGGCGGCAGCGGACCGCTGCTTGGCTTGCGGCAGAGCGCCCAGAAGCGCAACGTCTAGAACAGCACTGGATGGAGCAAGCCCGGATTGAGTTGGCGCGCCGCGAGGCGCAGCGGGTCCAAGCCGACCGGGCGGCGGCGGAGCAGCGTGCTGCCGAACGGGCCGAGGCCGCAGAGGCCGAACGTGTCGAGGCCGAGCAACGCGCGCAAGCCGAAGAAGCTGAGCGGCTCGAGCGTAGGCGCCGCCGCGAAGAACGCATGGAGGCCCATCGGCGGGAGCTGGAGCTGCGGGAGGCCGAGCGGCATGAGGCAGAGCGGCTCAAAGCCGAACAGCAGGAACTCGAACGCCTGCAGGCCGAAATTGACGAACTCGAGCGCAGAGAGGGCAAGTCGCCACCACAGTGAAGATCAGTCGCGGATCGTTAGGTCCCCCGTAGTGACGACTGCGGAGGGACCGACGCCCTCGACAGTGAGGATTGCTTTCCAGGTGCCAGGAAAAGGGAAGCGATAGTTGGCGACCCAGATGCCATTGCTCTTGGTCATCGGTACCGGAATCGGGGCGATGTCACGGCCGGGGTTGGCGACCTTGAGGGTGACCCGGCTGGCAGTGAGCGGCTTGCCATTGTTGTCGCTGAGCAGCAGGTGCACATGACTGCCGCTGGTCGTGGCGGGCACCACTCCAAGTGCCGCGCGACCCTGTTTGCCTAGCGACATTTCGGCCGTAGCCCCGACGTCTGCGCCGGAACCCGTCTGACTGGCAGGCACAAACTGCTTGGGTGGGGGCGCGGTCATACTGAGCAGCGCGGTGACGCTGAGCACGGCCACAAGTAGGGCGGCCTCGATGCGGACTGAGCGTAACGGCACCCCGTTCTGCCGCAGACGCCGTCGGGAGACTGCTGCGGCGCCCAGGGTGCCCGCAACCAGGGCCAGCTTGATCAACAGGGTGAGCCCGTAGCGGGTCTGCCACAGCTGCTCGACAGAGTCCAGCTGGCGCAGCGAGTTCAGGATGCCAGTGGCGATCAGCGTGAGCACTGAGGTCATGGCGAGAGTCGAGAACTTGTGCAGCGCGCGCGGGTCCGCGGATCGGCCGAGTCCGACGAGGGCGGCTATGCCGCCGACCCAGATTCCGGCGGCGAGCGCGTGAAGCGCGTCAATGCCCAGATCAAGCACGCCAGACGCAGCTCCGTGCCCAGCGGCGGCAATCGTTGCGGCGAGCCCGGCCACTCCGGCCGGCACAA
>DATCXA010000508.1:0-2563 GCA_036566085.1 Propionibacteriaceae bacterium | reverse complement strand
TGCCACACCAGTCCTGGCGGGAGCAGCTGCACCAGACCGGCAAAGTCAGCGTGCCGTGCGGTGGAGTCACCAGAAAGATCAGCGCCAACGGCCCGTGATGCCATCGCCAAGTCAAGGCTGGTGGTCTGGATGGTGAGGTGCGGATAACGCTCACGGAGGGCATCGAGCAATCGGTACGCGGCCAGCGTGCTGGTGTGCTGGGTTGCGGTAGCCCCGGGCCGGTGTGCGCCATGAGTAATAGACCAGCTCAGCAGGGACACATGATGGCGGTCCAGTAGCTTGGTCAATCGTTCCCAGACGTAGGCCATCGCGGATCGTACCGAGAGATCCAGCACTTGCCGCGTCATGCCGTCGAGTTCCACGGTCAACAACCACTCCGGATGCTCGCGGACCGTCACGGAGTCGGCATCAATCGACTCCAGCTCCACGGCGAATCCGATCTCAAGATCAAAATCGCGAATTCGCGCTAGCAGTCCATCAAGATCACGAGGTGATGGGGTTGCGGCCGGTCCAGCACTATCGGCGTACGGATCCAAGCCCGTGCGCGAGCACCATTCGATGTCGAGCAAGAACGTTTCGGCACCGACCGCCGACGCGTACTCAGCGAGGCTCAGCATTGCCTGACGATCATGATGAGCGAACGCGGAAGCGGCGGCATCGAAAATCACTCGGTTGTCGTGCGGTGCTTCTGGTTGCAGGTACCGATGTAGGCGGGCGGCCGCTGCGTCCAGCCCATCGCCCCAGGTCCACACCACCCAAGGTGAGTGATAGGCCTCACCATTGCCAAGCACAATCTCACCGGCCTGCAAGAGCTCCCCGCCGCCGAGATAGGTCCTGCCATAGGATGTACGCTCCACGCGATGCCGAACCGAGCCGCTGAAGGCAACATGTACCTGCCACACCTGGCCACGACGAAATCCGGTTCCGGCTTCGGCTAGAGCCAGGTGGGCCGGTCGATCATCGAAGACTCCATGATCAACAGACCACGAACCCGAGCGCAACGGCATCCTCGACAGCGCCGGCCCATCGAATTCGACCCGATGCGTGGCCTGATCGCTGACCGGCAGAAATAGCTCGAGTCCTTCGAGCCGGTAATCCGCGACGTTCCTGTTCGTGACGCCGGCGCGACAGCGGACCAGACCGATGTCGGTGAGCTGGATGGCGAGGTCAAGACTCAGTCCGTTGACCGGATCTTCCGCTTCGATGATCACAGTGTCGGCACCGACCTCGATCAGTTCCGGCGAAACTGGTGTGTCACTGATCAGCCGCGCGTGACTGCGGGTGAAGCAGGCCGCCGACGTATGCCCATCGTGGGATCCGGCCAGTGCTGCGCGGGAATTCCAGCCGGCCGAAGATTCAGGTACCAGCGAGGACATCATCGACGGCAGTGGATCGAGGCTGGTCGGGCCGAATGCGGCTAACAGCGCTTCTGCCGACAAGCCATCAAGATCACCAAGATCTGCACCCCAGTGCAAGATCACCGGCAGACCGGTCGCCTTGAGCTGCATGAGGACGCTGACCCCCCGCGCCCGCATGTGGAGGAGCGCGGCCGCTGCATCATGATCGGCTGAGAACACGGTCGTTGCCGCATCCTCCACCGACATGAGATTCTCCCCCAAGAATGAGATTTCTCCGCTGAGCGCAAAAGCTTATAGGAAAGTCGAAAAGGGCCACACCTCGGCATTGCCGTCGACATTGCCGTCCCGACCCGGACCATCGTAGATGGCATGTTCATTTCCCTAGGGAGACGCCAAGCCGCGTGTCGGGTGAGTTTTCGTTGGCGGTTTTCCGAAACGACCAGCAGGCTGGTTGGGAAGCGATAGTTTCGAACCCCAGTTGGGTATCTGGACCGTGATCATCAATCGATGCGCATACCTCTGACCGATGGGAGCGGCGGCTGTGAATGAAGGTTCCGGGCGACGCTGCGCAGTCGTCTATAACCCGATCAAGGTGTCCGAAGACCTTCGGAATGCAATCACGCAGCAAGCCAAGGCGACCGGCTGGAGCGACTCCATTTGGCTGGCAACGCCAGCAGAGGACCCGGGCTCGGCAATAGCGGCCGAGGTACTGTCGGCGCACGTTGATCGGGTAATCGCGGCCGGGGGCGACGGCACCATCCGTATCGTTGCGGATCGCCTGGCTGGGTCAGGAATTCCAATGGCCATAGTGCCGGTTGGCACCGGAAACCTGCTAGCCCGGAACCTCGATATCCCTCTCACCGAGACTGAGGCGCTCGCGGTCG
Organism: Propionibacteriaceae bacterium; assembly: GCA_036566085.1. Classification (GTDB taxonomy): domain Bacteria; phylum Actinomycetota; class Actinomycetes; order Propionibacteriales; family Propionibacteriaceae; genus Microlunatus. The sequence goes on along the minus strand of DATCXA010000508.1, from coordinate 321 downwards.
CATTCGGGCAACACACCAGGGACATCGATTTGATCAAGCTGGCAGTAGACGGCGTGCCGAGTGAACACTTCGCAGTTATCGCCGGCCTCGGAGTGGATGCCATGATCATGGAGGAGACAAATCCGGACCTCAAGGATGTCATAGGTGCGGGTGCCTACTTCATTGCCGCTGCCAAGGCACTGGGCCGGACACCTATTCACATGTGGATCACCCTTGATGATCACCGTCCGCTGCATCGGTACGCCATGATCTGCGCGATCGGCAATGTCGGCAAGCTGGCCGGGAACCTCACCCTGATCCCTGGTGCGAGTCCCGATGACG
>DATCXA010000506.1:0-10631 GCA_036566085.1 Propionibacteriaceae bacterium | reverse complement strand
GCTGACCGGCCAAGTAACCTCGCATTATTCACTCGGACTTGCGATGATCGGCAGATGCGGAGTCAACCTAAGTGATGTAGGTGGCCGTAAGCGAGCTCGGGGAAAAGAGGCCAGCCACCAAGCCCGCTGACAAGCCCGTGGGCATCTTCCGCGCGATCGGTCTCGCACATCGGACTACGTGGCAGAGTCCTCAGTTCTACGTACTAGTCGTCGGCGCAATGCAGCTGCTCCTGGTTGTGATCGCCATTCCGGTGATCCGGCTGCTCTATGGGTTAGTCCTCGTCCAAACCGGTCTGGGCAGCATCGCGTACGACCGAATCTCCCATGTGCTGCGCAATCCACTGGCCGACGTCACCCTATTGATCATCGCTATTGTCGCGGTGATCGCTATCATCGCCGAGCTCGTCACCTTGTTCATCATTGCGTCGCACCACCAGGCGGGGAATGCGATCTCGCTCCGTTTGGTGCTGTGGCAGCTCTGGGAGGTGATCAAGAAACTCGTGCACCCGCAAGCCTTGCTGATGATCGTCTACTTGATCTTGCTATTACCGCTAGGCCAACTGGGCCTGACGTCGATCTTGACCAAGAAAGTGGCGGTACCACCATTCGTCAGCGAGGAGCTCAGCAAGAGTCCGTCGTCAAGCCTGCTCTACAGCGCCGTGCTACTGGTGATCAGCTATCTGAATCTTCGGTTGATCTTCACCCTGCCACTGTTGGGCACTACAACAGCGGGCGTCTGGCGCGCCTTTGTCACCAGCTGGCGCCTGACGCGGTGGCGCTCGTTGCGGATTCTCGGTTTGGTCTTCGTCGTCACCGTCCTGGCGGGGCTGGCCGCATTGCTCTTGGGTGCCGTGACTTTGGTGCCCACCATCGCCACCGACAAGCTGGCCCCTGCTACGTCACCGTGGCTTGCCGCGTTCGGGCTCAGTGTCTGGCAGATCGGCATATTTGTCATTACGGCGATGTTGACGATCATGATCGTGCAGTCCCTGACCGCCATGATGCGCGATTGGCTGGACCGCCTCTCCGAATATCATCGGCCGGCCTCGGCCACCGTTTCGTACTCCGAACCCTCTCACGTCAGGGCTCGGCGCCAGAAGATCTTGTGGGGTTTGGCCGCAGGTCTCGTGGTGGTGGTTTTTGGTGTTACAGCTGTGCTGAACCACAAGACCATGGTCAGGTTGGTCAACAGCGACGAAACCGAGGTGTTGGCGCACCGCGGCTTCATCCAGGGCGGAGTGGAGAACACGCTTCCCGCCTTGCAGGCCGCGGCTAAAGCAGGGGCGGACCGCGTCGAATTCGACGTCATGGAAACCAAGGACGGCAAATTTGTGGTGATGCACGATACGAATCTGAAACGGCTGGCAGGCAAGAACCTCAACGTCAAAGACCTCACCCAGGATGAGTTGACCAGAATCACCGTTCGGGCTGGAGGGATGGAAGCCAAGATCCCCTCGCTGGAGGAATGGATCCAGCTGTCAATACACCTCAATCTGCCGCAGCTGCTGGAAATCAAGCTGCATGGCGGCGAGACCCCTGATTTAGTGCCGCGGCTGCTCGCCGTACTTGATCGGGCAGGAGTGACGGAGCACTACACCTACCACTCGCTTAGCCGTGAGGTTGTCGAGGAGCTGAAGCAACTTCGGCCCCAGTTGGTCGTGGGTTTCATCGTGCCGGTCAACTTTGGTGGCGTACCGGATGTCAACGCCGACTTCATCGTCATCGAGCAACAGTCATATAGCAGCAGATTCGTACGGCAGGCATGGGCCGACGGTTACAGCGTCATCGTCTGGACGGTCGACGACGAGCAACAGATGCGCGACTACATGGATGCTGCAGTCGACGGCATCATCACCGACCGACCAGATCTCGCCGTAACGGAGCGCACGGACATCGCAGAGGACAAAGGCCTAGCCGGCCGGCTCTCCGACGCCATCGCTCGATCGGCGTCATTCTGACGAACGCTGCGGTTTCAGATCTGCGGCTTGACTAGCGGGAACAAGATCGTGTCACGAATGCCCAGACCAGTCAGATTCATCACCAGGCGGTCGACGCCCAACCCCATACCACCCGTCGGCGGCATGCCGTACTCCAACGCCTGCAGGAAGTCCTCATCAACTTGCATCGCCTCAGGATCACCGGCAGCCGCCCGAAGAGACTGGGCTACCAGTCGCTCGCGCTGTTCGAGAGGGTCGGTCAGCTCTGAGTAGGCGGTCCCCTGTTCCGAGCCGAAGATCACCAAATCCCACTTCTCCGCCAGCCGCGGATCGTCGCGATGCGCGCGCGCCAGAGGTGAGTTCTCTTTGGGGAAATCGGTGTAGAAGACCGGCGTCGTGGTCTGGCCCTCACACAGTTCTCCGTAGATTTCCTCGAGAAGGTAGCCCCAGCTTGCGTTGGGCTCCATCTCGAGCCCGATCGCCTGAGCGTGCTTATGCAGCACCGAAACTGGAGTATCGACGGTGATCTCCTCATCCAGTGCCTCCGAGACCGCCTGACAGACTGTCTTGACCGGCCAATCGCCAGAGAGGTCGTACTCGGTGATCTTGCCGTCCGCGTCGGCCCTGCGGGCGATCGGTGAGCCGTATACCGCTGTCGCGGCCTCTTGAATGAGGCCCTGAGTGAGCACCCGCATGGTGTTGTAATCGCCGTAGGTTTCGTAGACCTCCAAGGAGGTGAACTCAGGGTTGTGCTTGAAATCCACTCCTTCGTTGCGGAACTGACGGCCGATCTCGAACACCTTCTCCATACCGCCAACAATCAGACGCTTGAGGTGCAGCTCAGTGGCGATCCGCAGATACAGCTCCAGGTCGTAGGCGTTGATGTGGGTCTCGAAGGGCCGCGCATTTGCACCCCCATGAATCAGCTGCAAAACGGGGGTCTCCACCTCGGTGAAGCCTCGACCGTGGAGTGATTCCCGGATGCTGCGAACGACGGTGGCGCGGGTGTACGCGATATCGCGAGCCTCCGGTCTCACGATGAGGTCGACGTAGCGGGCCCGGACCCGGGCCTCGGGATCAGTCAGGCCCTTGTGCTTGTCCGGCAGCGGGCGGATCGACTTACTGGTGATCTTGAACGAGTCGGCCCGGAGCGTCAGTTCGCCGCGCTTAGTAGTGATCACCTCGCCGGTCACGCCTACGTGATCACCGAGGTCGACATCTTGCCGCCAGCGCTTGAGCATCTCGGGTCCGACGGCGTCGAGAGCGATCATGATCTGGAGGTCACCGGTGCCATCCCGCAGGGTGGCGAAGCAAAGCTTGCCGCCGTCACGATTGAGAATGACCCGGCCAGCGACCGAAGCGCGGCGACCCGTACGCGTATCGGGCGGTAGCTCACCGGCCTCTGCTCGGACCTGCGCCAGCGTATGCGTCCGCGGGAAGGTGACTGGATAAGGATCGACGCCCTCCTCCCGGAGCCGTTCGAGCTTCTCGCGGCGTACCCGGACCTGCTCGGGCAGCCCTTCGGTGGACAAGGCCTCGCTTAAAGCGTCGGGTTCTTCGGGAATGTTGGCCGTCACCTCGGCCACATATTCTTCGCCTGCGCGTTCCAGGGAACCGGCTGCTGGTTCCTTGCCATGTCGGCTCAACATCGCCAGCGATGGTCGCGTGAGGAAGCCTTCGGCGCTGCCAGCCGCCGTGCCGACCCGGGGCAGGTCGGAGGTGTACTCAAAACAGATGTATCGCGGTTGCCATTCAGGCTGGTATTTGGCGTTGGATCGGTAGAGGGATTCCAACTGCCAGTTGCGGCTGGCGAGGAGTAGCGCCTGCCGCCAGAGGCGGGCGATTGGGCCCGCACCCAGCTCAGCGCCACGCTCGAAGGCCTCGCGGAACATGGCGAAGTTCAGCGACACGCGACCGATGCCGAACACGGCAGCGCGTTCCGCCAGCGAAGCCACCATCAGCTCCACCAAACCGTTGTCAGCGGTCGGATCTCGGCGCATTAAGTCAAGTGAGAGACCATTGCGGCCCCACGGCACAAAGCTCAGAAAGGCACGCAGCCTGCCGCCCTCATCGTGTGCCTCGACGAGCACGCATTCAGAGTCCAGTGGGTCGCCCAGGCGGCCGAGCGCCATCGAGAACCCGCGTTCGTCGCCGCCGTCTCCTCGCCATTGCGATGCGGAGTTGGACAGCTGTTCGAAGTGTGCGGCGTCCACATCAGCGTGACGGGTCACGATTGTGGTGTATCCGCGGCGTTGCAGTCTGCTGACCGACTGGCGAACCGACTTCATGCCCGGCCCGTTGAGCGAGAACGAACGCATGTCGAGGATCGCCTCATCGCCGATCTCGAATGCCGTCAGACCCGCCTCGTTATACGCCTCCGCGCCTAGGTCGCCGGCTCCCATCACTGCCAGCGACCATCCGTGTGTGCGAGCCTTCGCCCGCCACTGATCGATGGCAGATCGCCAGTGCTCGGGATCCCCCACCGGGTTTCCACTGGCCAGACTCACTGATCCGATCACCCGATATGAGACGCCGGCTTGTGCCGTCGCTGGGTTGCCGGTGTTCCACACGATGGACTTGTCCCGCCGAGTGGCGAAGTAGCCCAGTGAATCCCACTCGCCAAATGAGCGCAGTAGCGTACGTACCCGTGCCTCATCCGCGGCACTGAGCATGTGGGTCTCAGGCGGAGGCTTGAAGAAAAGATACGTAGCGGTGAGGATGACCGCCGCACCCAGCACGTCCAACAAGATCGTGACCCAGAGCGGAGACCGCACTACGTCGGTCCGTACGAGACCGACCTCCCCCAACATCTTGTCTATGACGTGCAGTGTCGCGGTGACCAGATCCGGTGTGGTGCCGAACGTGCTCACCAACCAGGTGCCCAGGATCAAGATCACCAGACTGCCGACCACGAAGCAGATGATCGCCGCAAGGAGGTCCTTTGCCCTGCCACGCGCCTGGAACTGCGGCTTGGCACGCCAGAGGACCACCAGAACCGCGCTCATGATCACAAAGCCGGCGATCTGAGGCAGCACAGGACCACCGCTGATGATTGAAAAGATCCGCCCCAGCTGGGGCAGGATGATCCACCAGATAACGAAGATCCACCAAGCAGCCCGAAGCCGGCGGCGTAGCGCGACGCCCACCGCGATGAGCACTGCCGCGTAAACCAGATTCGGCACAATGGGGATCGTCAACATCGAGACGATGTCGTGCCACTGCCTGAAGTACCGCCGCAGCGGTGGAATAAAGGTCGCCACCACAACGAGCGCCGAAAAGATGAACATGGCCGTCGCGAGCCGGTCAGGCCAGCGATCATCGCGAATAGCTTGAATTAGAGCAGGTTTTCGTGCAGCCGACTCAGCTTCGACGGACGTACGGTCCGCTGAGGCATTGAGATCAACAGCCATATGTGCTCGCTCTCCAGTTATCCCGGAATTGCGGGACAAGCGGGTCGTCCCCCCGACGCTCGATACTTGGCAAATTCTCTCACGGTTGCGCAGTTAGCTTCGATGACAAATCCGTGTCTATGGCAGCTCCAAACACAGAGACACTGCCTCAGAACCCAGCTCAGGGCACAAATCACGGTCAGGTCACATCAACAATGATCGACAACAAGACGGCGACAACGACCGTATTCATCAGCAGGCCGAGCACACTGTGCACACTGACGATCCGTCGCATCGAGCTAGTAACCACGGTCGTATCAGTAGTTCCGAATGTCGCCGAACAGCCAATCGCCAGATAGTTGTAGTCAGTGAAGATCGGCTCTCGGGAACCGGGGAACTTCAGCCCGCCTCGCTCGATGTCCCGGCGCGCATATTGCAGAGCAAAGCTGAAAGTGATCACCATCCAGCAGGTCACGACGGTAAGGGCGGCAAGCCCCAGAACAAGCGCTGTACTTTGGCTGCGTTTGAGCACCGCAGTGATGATCGTGAAAAATGCCACCGATGCGATGACGATCGGCCAACCGATACCGCCGCCCCCGGCGAGCAACCATCTCTTGATCCGTGATGCCGGCAGCGGCGTTGCTTGGACACGTCGCACAAGCTCCGCTCGATCACATCGAGCGAAAGCGTGCAATCCCAGCGCAAGGTAGGTAATCGCGAACCCAAGCCAGATAGTTAGCCTGGCACCGAACCCGAGGTCGAGCTCGAACTTCTCATCAGAGTGCACTGTCCGAGCCCCCGTGACCTGCAGTGCAATCACGACAATCTCGAATCCGAGTGCGACAAGAAGCCCCATCGCAACCGATATCCAGAACCGGAAGATATCCGAGCAGGCGCGCGGCACCTTGGTCTTGGTGCGTACGGCCGCTTCCGTCACTGCGGCTCCTTCGAAGCATTGGGCTGAGATCTGCCATGCTCGCGGCGAGTAATGACCTGGTCAAGCATGATAGGAAGTCGGTCGTGCCCATGATTTTGTACGCCGAGTTCACGGCCAAGCCCGGCTCGGAGGCTGAGGTTGGAAGGCTAATCTCCGGCCTGGCCGAAGACGTCCGACGCGAACCTGGCAACACTGAGTTCACCGTCTACAGGGAACGCGACAATCCGCGCAGGTTCTTCGTCTTCGAGCAGTATCGTGATGAAACCGCCTTCGAGGCGCACATCGGCGCTGAATACGGAGTGATCTTCAACGAGCGGCTCAGCAGCCATATCGAAGAGGGTGAATCACAGCTGACATGGCTCACGAAGTTCGACCCCACCTGACATCACATAGGCGGGACCAGGTGAGGCCGAAGTGAGCAAGATCGAATCCGCAATCAGTTACTTCCGGCTTAGACATCTGGCCAACCTAGTGTGGCCCGGCCACCCCAGCCGCTGGCGCGACGTGCCGCGCCGCTTGCGGCCTAGCGCAGTCAACATCCTTCGGTTGACTGCGGCGGCGGTGTTTTCCTACCTGCTAACCCTGGCCATTACTAGTGGCGCAGTCGACCTAACGGGGCCTCTTACCGCATTGCTGGTCATGCAAGCGTCGGCGTATTCCACCCTCAAGATGGGTGCGGTTCGGGTTGGCGCAGTGCTAGCAGGCGTCTTTGTTGCGATCCTGTTCTCTCTCTGGGTCGGCCTGACGTGGTGGAGCCTCGGCGCCGCGATAGCGGCCTCCCTCGTGCTCGCCAAGATCTTTCGGCTGGGCGAACAGGCGGTAGAGGCGCCCATCAGCGCGATGTTGATCTTGGGTGTGACGAGTCCAGATGTTGCGGCAGAGATCAGAGTCTTGAACACGTTGATCGGCGCCGGGGTCGGCATCGCCTTCAATTTCATCTACCCGCCTGCGCTACCCACCCGACGAGCAGGTCGCGCGATCATTGACGTCGCCGAAGCAACGGCAACGCCGCTTGACGCTGCCAGTGCGGCGTTGACAGAGGGACCTATCAGGGGCGAACAGGTGCAGGACTGGCTCGACCGGGTACGCGCTGCCGCTCGACGACTGACTTCTGCCACTGAAACTGTGGCGTCATTGAAGGACAGCCGCCGTTTCAATCCCCGTGCAATAGCAACGACTGACATCGAGCCAGTCTTGGCCAGCGGACTTCATACGTTGGAAAGCTGTCAGCTGGCGATTCGAGCGCTCTTTGTGGTGCTGCTCGCCGAAGTTCCCACCGAGGACCGACCTGACGACCCTTACGGTGAGGAACTGCGCGGCGCATTTGCGGTCGTGCTACACGACGTCGCTGACTGCATCCGAGCGTTCGGCAGCCTCGTACTTGCCGAAGTCGAAGAGCGAGAAGAGGAGGCTGAGCGGTCACTCGATGAAAGCCTCGAGATCCTTCGCGAGACGCAGGCGATCTTGAGTGAACTGATCATGGTCAACGCCCAAGAGAACAAGTCATCATGGCTGCTACGCGGGTCGATCTTGGCGGCGGTGGAGCATGTGCTCAATCAATTGAACCTCGAGGATCGCGCCCGCGCTCGTCAGCAGTGGAAGAACCAACAACGGACCAAGCCGCTCTCTCAGCTGCCACCGATCGTTCAGGCTGCTCTTCCGCACCCCGACCGACCATCGCTCCGCGGACTTCCACCCGGCACCAGCTGGCGCCGTTCGTTTACCAGACAAGATGACGAACAAGATCATCCCCAGGACATCATTGAGGGCGAAGACTAGGTCCGGCTGTCACAAAGCATCGGACGCTTGGGGCGCCATGCTGTGATATCGCCGCAGAGTCGCGATCAATAGGACCAGCGCGATGATCTGTGTGATCACCACGGCCGCAATGAGTATCGGCAGTGACCGCTCATACAGCGCACCTGCCATTACTCCACCCCCGATAGCCGCGGCACCTTGCACGGCGGCAAAGACCCCGTAGGCGGTGGCGCGCCTGGAAGCCGGCACCAGGTCGGCAACCAGCGCCTTGACGGTGGAATCCAGTACGCCTCCGGCGGCACCCCACAGCACTGCGCCGGTAATAGCCATCAGTGGAGAACCGGCAAACGCCAGAACCGGGACTGCGGAGATCACGAACGGCAGGCCTAGGAGAACGGCTCCCCTAGTGCGATCGAAAACCCAGCCGGATCCGAGAGCAGCGAACGCTTCGGCGGCCATAGCCGCCGCGTAGATCACCGGAACAGCCGCCACAGATACGACATGATCTTGGGTGAGGTGGAAGGAGATCACGGCGAAAGTGACGAGTCCTCCACTCGCCGCAGCGGAGGCAGCGGCGAACAGCCAGAACACCCGAGGCAATCGGCCATGCAACCTGGAGAACAATGATTCCCGGCGTTCCGGAGCTGCGATCGGCTCGGTTGTCGCTGCGTCCTCACCGCCCGCGATGGGATTGCCCATGCTGCGCCAGATGCGGGCCAGCATGAGCATTGCCAACGCGCCTGGAACGATCAAGATTGCCATTGCCGGCCAGATCGTTCCGGCCGCAGCGGCGACTGCGGCGACGAGCAGCGGACCCGCAACGGCACCGATTTGATCAAGCGCTTGGTGCACGCCGAAGCCGCGTCCGAGTCCGACTGCGGCGGCGGCGTGGGCGAGCAACGCTGTTTTGGCGGGGCTTCGGACCGCCTTGCCAAGCCGTTCTCCCAAGATCAGAACGCACGCCAGCGCCAGGCCGGCGCCGGCGAGAAATGGCGTGACGGCCAGGGCCGGTACGCAAACGGCAGTCAGGCCGTAGCCGGCGAAGGTGAGCGTCCAGTACCGCCGGCTGCGGTCTGCCCATGAGCCGAAGACCAGCCGCATCAGCAGCGCCGTAGCCTCACCGGCCCCGCTGATGAGGCCGACGAGGACGGCCGAGGCGCCCAGCGATGCCAGCAACGGTCCAGTGACCGACCGAGCGCCCTCGTAAACCATGTCGGCAGCCAGGCTCACCACACCAAAGCCCACGACGGTACGCCACGGCGACCAGGAAAGTCGACCGATACTGGACTGGTTGGCTGCTGTGAGGTCAGCAGAGGCAGTTCGCCGCGCTGTTGGTTTCTTCACCGTTCCAAGCTTCGGGCCGGGTAATCGAGCCTATGCGAGCTTCCAATCATCACCCTGTGGCAAAGCTGAGTGCACCACTAGGCGATTCAAGGGGTCGGCCCCCTTGAAAATTCGGCTTGGCGCTCGCGATCGTGCGCTGCCTGTACGACGGACAAGATTGTTTTGGCCACGACGCGTGCGTGCTCGCGATCAGAGATCAAGGACTCGTGGCTGGCACCTTGCACGATCTCGAAGCTCGCGTTCTCGGCGAGCTCGGCCAGGTCGCGCTGAAGGGCTGTCAGCAGCTCGGCTCCGACTGGCTGCTCGCTGACGGCAAGCACCGCTAGCGGCAGGTCGCCGAGCGGCGCGGCAGCGTTCAGCTGCTCACGGCTGACCGACCATGATCGGATTTGCGCGGCCGCTGTCGCGACGGAGCCGGGCAACGCGGCGCCGGCACGCAACTCGGCCGCTTGGCGCGCCGGCAGCCCGGCCGAGATTCCGCGCGAAAGATTCAGGGCACGCAGCAGTCCGAACCAGCCGAGCAAGCCCAATATTCGCTGCGACACCTCAAGGATCCGATCGGCATGCGGCGTCGGCCAGCGAACCCACTGATCGGGATGAGATGCATCCACCAGCACCAGCCCGCTGATCAACCTCGGATAAAGATCAGCAAACGCACGGGCGGGCAGGCCGCCGAATGAGTGCCCGGCGAGCACATATGGCGGCTCAATGCCGGCCTCGCGAAGAGCGTCACGAAGCTCCATCGCAATCGTTTGGGCATCGCGCTGACGCCGACTTGGCCGACTCCAGCCCAGCCCTGCCCGGTCGTACGCCACGCTTCGGACGATCGGAGCAAGCTCATCTTGAACCCAATGCCAGTTCGGCGAGAAAGATCCCATTCCCGCCTCGAGCACGACGGTCGGGCCGCCCGAGTCAGGTCCTCTAGCCTGCAGGTGGATGGGATGACCGTCCACATCGACGAGCAACCCCGGCGGTGGGAAACGCCGACGATCACGAACTGTCAGAGCCTGTTGGACGGCAGCCGTCAAGCCCATGGCCGCAGCAGCAACGAGCCCGGCTCGGCCCCACTTCATGCGCTGTACCTCACCCCGGCAAGCTACCGCGGACCTGCGACAAATCAGCTCGGATCGATGCGGAACATGTGCCAGTTCCAGGCGTCAAGCTCCACGAATAACCCGTCGACGAGATCGTCACCCGAGCGTACGAAAGCGATCTTGTGCGTCGGGTCGGTGAGCCGCCATTGATGTCCCCGGAGGTCCGCCCAAG
>DATCXA010000503.1:0-9227 GCA_036566085.1 Propionibacteriaceae bacterium | reverse complement strand
CGGCTAGCGCAGGATTAGTGAACCGTTGTGTGGCTGAGGAGATGACCGCGAGAATCATCGCGGCAGCCAATAGTCCACGTGGGTTGCCGAGGCCTCCCAGGAGCACCGTGGCAAACACCACCGCGACCCAAGTCTGCATAGCCGAGGGGGTCAGTGCATACATCATCCCGAGACAGCTGCCGGTCACGGCGATGGCGACGCCGCATATTGCCGCTACCACGTAGCCTAGCCGCCCTGCGTTGATCCCAAAGGCCGCAGCCATTGACGGATCTTGTACGACTGCCCGCATTGCCTTGCCCGCGAAACTTATGTTGAGCATCCAATATGTCCCGGCGCAGAGAATCACCGCAACGGCCAAGGCGAGAACCCCCAGAAGGGGGATGGTGAAGGCTCCGAAATGCCAGGCATCTGCGAAGTAGGGATTGAACTGTTCGGGTATGCGCACCAGATCATTGGTCCAGACCAAGGTGATCGACGATTGCACCACCAGAAAGAGCCCGAAGGTCACAATCAGTGAACCAAAAGTGTCAATCTTCGCCGCTGATGTGAACGCCTGGAGACCGATGCTCAGCGCTGCGCCCAGCGGAATTGTGATGAGCAGCGCTAGCAACGGATCCAATCCATGCCTCGTGGCAAGTTCATAGGTTACGTAGGCCATGAGGAAGACGAAGGCGAATATTGCGTAGTTGATGACCCGGAGAAGGGCCCAGCTCAAGCTCATCCCCAGCGCGAAGATTGCGTAGAGGCCACCCAAGAGGGCCCCCGTGATGAGGGTCTGACCGATTGAGGTGACCATAGGTACCCACTACTTGATCTTGGTGCCGTTGGACGCCTTGTCCTTCGGGTACACGACAACCCACTTGCCGCCTTGGACCTGCTTGACGGCGGTGAGATCGCCGTAGTAGTTGTTCTGCTTCGCATCAAACTTGATCTCACCGATTGCCGTCGGGTTGACGTTCTTGAGGAGATACTCCGAGATTCCCTCCTGCGACAGGCAGTCACATCCCTTCACCCCGTTGACCAGGGTCTGCCACTCTGCCCATGCGAGCGCTGCTTGATAGTCGGGAACCGTGTACTTGATCCCAGCAGCTTCGGCCGCAGGGGGGAAGAGTCGCACCAGATCTTTGGCTCCTGGGTTCGACAGGTAGGGCTCATAGGGCTCAAAGAGCGTCGTGGACGTCGCCAGATCAGCGCCCGCGCCGGCCCCCAACATGGGGCCTGGGGCCGGGAACTGGTAGAAGGCATTGCGAGGCTTGTAGTTGAGCTGCGCCATCGCAGCGATGAGGTCGGGCCCATCAGCGCCTGTTGATGCCATGTAGAGGAGGTCTGGATCGGCCTGCTTGACCCGCGCGGCGATGGGACCCCAATCGGTGTTCCCCAGGTCGTACTGGACGTCAAGGACGACCTTGAGGCCGCGTGACTTGGCCACCGCCTCGGCACCCGGCGTGTCATCGTGTCCGTACGCAAGGTAGTTGGTCGCGGCGAACTTGCTGTTCACGAACCCAACCGTCTTGGGCGGCTCGGGTAGCGACGTATAGGCGTCGAACACCGTCTCAGCACCCGTCTTGCTTGCCTCGATCCCCGAGGCGTAGAGAGGGAAGTGCCACTTGTAGTCGTAGGCGTAGACCAAGGTCCCCGAGTTGTGGGGGAAGAACATCTCGTGACGCTTCGCGACCTGCATTGCCGCCGTAATGTTGCCGGTGCCATAGGGGCCAATCACCAAGTCGACCTTGTCCTCGCTGATGAGCCGCTCATACAGGGCAGCAGACTTCTCAGGGGACGACTGGTCGTCGACGACAACCCACTCGACAGGACGACCAAGCAGACCACCTGCGTCGTTCAAGTTCTTCACAAACTGTTCCCCGGCCACCTTGTGAATGATGGCAGTCGGGGCCAGGGGTCCGGTGAGAGCGAGCGTCGTGCCGACGCGAATGGGATCTGAGCTGCCTTCATTGGGGGATGCGCCCTGGCTACTGCCGCAGCCGACAAGCACCAGAACGCAGCCGGCCGCCAACGCGGCAACATAGGCCTTCCGACGTGATTGCAGTCGCATGGAGTCGTCCTTACCTGGGCATTGGTGGGTGACTGTGTCGCGATGAATCTGTGCAGGGTCGCGTCGCGACCGGGCTAGCACGATCCGGCCGGCCACGACGCGATAAACGTGGCAGCGAGCGCACCTCTTCGACGTGCGAGTCAGAGGTCTTGCCTGTCCGTCGTTGCACTCGCGCCGACCACGCCGACGACGCTTCGGGTTCGCGGGCGAGAGCCTATCCAACGTAATGATTATGACGACAGTCAGTTTGCGGCAGGCCCTACCCCCTGTCAAGGGAAAGTTCTCGGCAGTTTGCGCCGTCGCCGGCGATCTCCCGTAAGGCGCTTGGCAGGGCGAGGGTCAGCGCCAATGTACGTGGCCAGAGCCCCACAGAGCTGACCTTCGACCCAGGTGGGCACGGGCCTCAGGGCCCATCAGCTGCCGCCTGGGCCGAGAGTTGTCGCGTCGGACCACGAGCACCCGGCCCTGCGCCTTGACAATCCGAGCGGGCGGGGGCTTCACTGTGCGGCAGATATTTGCACTCATATTCATTACATCGATTGCGCTGAGCCAGATCGCCTGCCACCCCTGGTCGCCGGGCGAGTCCGACGTGCGGAGGGAAGTTCCATGAGGCTGATCGGCTACCTGCAGGATGACGTGCCGACGATCGGCATCGTCGGGGAAGGCCTGGTCGCGCCGCTGGCGGCGATCGACGACTTCTACGCAGACGTCGATGGGGCGTTGGCGCTGACGCCCGATTGGGACAGGACTGCGCACCTTGACCAGGTCAGACAGGTGCCTCCGGTGCCTTCCACGGCGAAGGTGCTCTGTGTCGGTCTGAACTACCAAAGTCATGCAGCAGAGGCGCACATGAAGGTCCCTGATCACCCGACGGTTTTTGCCCGTTGGGCCTCCACGTTGATCGTCGATGGTGAGTCCATGCCCGTCCCCCCGGGCGAACCCGGACTGGACTGGGAAGTCGAGCTGGCAGCCGTGATCGGCCGAACCACGTTTCTCGCCGACACCGGGACGGCGCTGGACAGCGTGCTGGGCTATACGGTCTTCAACGACGTCAGTGCGCGGGTCCGCCAGCTCCAGACGTCGCAGTGGACCCTTGGCAAGAACGCCGACCGAACTGCGCCGATCGGCCCTGTCCTCGTCACCGCAGATGAGATCGCGGACATCAAGGATCTGCGGCTGGAGACACGTGTCAACGGAGAGTTGATGCAGTCGGCATCAACGAAGGACATGGTCTTCTCGGTCGCGGACATCATCACGTACATCACCGAGACGATCACCCTCGTCCCGGGTGACGTCATCGCTACCGGTACACCCGAAGGGGTTGCACTCGGACGCAACCCCCAGCCGTACATGGTGGATGGCGATGTCGTCGAGGTGAGCATCGATCAGATCGGCAGACTGCGGAATCCGGTTCGAGCTCATGGCTAGCGATCCTCCGGCCAAGACGTCAGGGCAACCGGGAAGCCGCCCACTAGAACGCGTTGAGATGCTCATCGGGGGTAAGCACACGCCCAGCGTGGCCGATGAATGGTTCACTGTGGAGAGTCCTGCTACGCAGCGACCCTTGGCCGAGGTTCCTCGTGGGCGCTCCGCCGACGTGGACCGCGCCGTCGCGTGCGCTCGCGATGCCTTCCCCATCTGGCGCGACACCAACCCGATCGATCGTGGCTTCGCTCTCATACGAATCGGGGACGACATCGCGGCGGACGCCGAGCGTCTGGCACGTCTCCTGGCGGCTGAGACCGGCAACGCCATCCGGACTCAGTCCAGGCCGGAGATCCTTCAGTCCGCCCAGGCGTTCCGCTACTTCGGTGGAGTGTCGAGCGAGGTCAAGGGCGAGACAGTACCCGTCGGCGTCAAGCTGCTCAGCTATACCGTGCGCGTGCCCTATGGCGTCGTGGGGGCGGTGATCCCGTGGAACTCACCCGCGCTGCTTGGGTCCATGAAGGTCGCCATGGCCTTGGTCACGGGCAACACCACGGTGCTCAAACCAGCTGAAGATGCTCCACTTACCATGCTCGCGATCGCCGAGATCTGCTCGCGGCACCTGCCCGATGGCGTGTTGAACGTAGTCACCGGGTTCGGCGTCGAATGTGGGCAACCACTTCTCTCTCACCGGGGCATCTCAAAGATCTCGTTCACCGGATCGACTCTGGTCGGCAAGCTGGCGATGCGGCTCGCCTCCGACCGACTCCTGCCACTCACGCTCGAGCTTGGCGGCAAGAGCCCGACCGTGATCTTCCCCGACCGAGACGACGACATCACTGTCCAAGGGGTGCTCGACGGAGTTCGCATCACTCGGCAGAGCCAATCATGCACCGCCGGCGCCCGGCTGCTTGTGCACGAGTCGATTTTCGAGTCCTTCACCGAGCGCCTTGCCGACCGGTTGCGGTCGCTGCGGATCGGTGACCCTCTCGAGGAAGAGTCGGACGTCGGATCGATCATCAACCGCCGTCAGTACGATCGCGTGGGCGGATTTCTCGTGGATTCGCAGGCCGCTGGTGCACGAGCGCTGGTCGGCGGCCCACCCTCCGCTGAAGAGTTGTCGGCTCCAGGCTACTTCGTGCGCCCCACCCTCCTGACCAACGTGGATGCAGGTTGGAGGGTCGCTCGAGAAGAGGTATTTGGTCCGGTCCTCGTTGCGCTCCCCTGGGCGACTGAGAGCCAGGTCATCCAGATGGCCAACGACACCCATTACGGGCTTGCCGCATTCGTGTGGACCAACGACATCGGTGCCGGACTGCGAACCGCACACGCAATCGACGCGGGCTGGGTGCAGGTGAACCGAGGCGGTGGCCAAATCCTAGGAACGTCCTATGGCGGACGACGCGAGAGCGGGCTCGGACAGGAATTCTCGATCGAGGGAGCACTCGATGGCTACACCTTCAGGAAGAGTGTCACTGTCGACATCGGCACGGCGAACAGCAGCAGTCTCTGACTACGCGCTGGGTGACCGTGCCCGGCGTCACGACGATGGATCGCTTCGATGAACGCGGGACTTCTGATCGTTCGCCTGCTTCTCGGGTCGGTGCTGCTGGCTCACAGCGGGCAGAAGATGATGGGGTGGTTCCAGGGGCCGGGACTCGATGCGAGTTCCAAGATCTTCGAGGCGCTGGGCCATCGACCAGGTCGAGTCATGGTGACGGTCGCGGCAACGTGCGAGCTGGTCGCCGCACTGTCGCTGCTCCTGGGGTTGGCGACACCCGTGGGCGTGGCCATGGCGTCCGGGACGCTGCTCGTCGCCGGGGTGTCGCAGACAGTGCGCGCGGGGAAGGCCTGGAACGCCCTCGGCGGTGGCGAATATCCCCTGGTCCTTGCAGTCCTCGCCCTGGCTCTCGGGTTCACCGGGCCAGGCGCATGGGCCATCGACCGTGCCCTCTTTGACGACTTCCCCACCTACATCGGCATCGGCGTGGTCGCCATCGCGGTGCTCGCAGCCACGCCGCCATGCCTGCGCGCGCGACGTGAGATCAAGCGGCTACAGGCGGCCGGATCACCGACCCAGTGAAGGAACGACTAGTGGGTTCCCACGCCTTTCCTGAGGCGTGACTCGGCCGACGATCTCGCCGCGGGACGTTGCCGGGTGACATGAGCGGCGCCTGATGAGCCCGCCTGGTCGCCCGCAGCAGGCTGCACGTCCAGGGCGTGTGCATGAACGACCCGTAGCGCAGCGTCCTCGTCGCCCGCAGCGATCGCTTCGACCAGGTCTCGATGGATCTCTAGTCGAATTTCCTTATAAGCTCGAGACTTCGTATTTGGGACAATGGACTTCAACTCTTCCTTCAGCACGGCATGAACGGCGAGATAGATGCTCGTCAGAAGCTCATTCTTGATCAGCGACGCGATGCGATCATGAAGGACCCAGTTGGCCCTCAAGAAGCCCTCATCATCATCGATAAGGTCCCCCATGGCACGCAACAGGCGTCGCAGGTCTGCCACATCTTCGCGGGTCCTGTCGCGAGCTGCCGAAACGGCGACCAGCGGCTCCAACGCCTCCCTGATCCCTGCGGCCTGATGGATTGAGGTCGTGTTCCCGCGGACGGCAATCAGCGTTTGGCCGATCCGGACCAGCGGATCTGGCGTTGCGGCGAAGATCCCTCCCCGAGGGCCAGGGCGCATGGTCACGAGCCCGCGCTCCTGAAGGAGCCGCGTCGCTTCGTTCAAGGTGCCCATCGCGACACCGGTCTGCTGACGCAGCTCTTCCTTCGTGCCGAGACGCTCACCGGCCGACATGCGAAGCTCGATGATCTCCGCCAGCTGATCCGCAACCTCACGCGCGCGAGACCTACTGGCCACGACCATTCTCCCTGTCACCCTTTACGACCATGACATCGCTGGGCCGACATCACTAGCCGGGCCCCAGCTACCCCCGTCCGCCACTCGTAGTTTTTCCGGCCCCGGGTACGCGAAACCCGGAAACCAATATACTTATTGTCTAGCATGAGGCTACGCGTCCAGGTCGAAGTCGTCAATTCCGCCGCCCCACCCGCTTGGGTCCCCGCCCCCTCCTTGGTGCCCGGAACCGCGCTAGGGGCTGGCGGGCTCGCCATCTGTCCCACTTACCCACGGCTCCCCTAGCCCGGTGCGACCTTACAAGCTGCTGGCAAACCTTTGGAGTAGCTGTCCCACTCTTGACACGCCACTCTCGGCAGGTGAAAATCTGCGAGTAATCATTACATGTCACTCACTCACCCACGACGCGTAGTAAGCGCAGCAGCCTCTGCTCCAGGCAGCAACCCAGATGACCGGAGAGCACATGCATCCCTATGCAGTCGTCAGTTCGGCCACGAGGCCCACCTCACCGGTCGACACCTCCTGGGGACCCGTGGAGGGCTTGGAGTTCGCGTCCCTCATCGGACCGGCCGAGGGGTCGATGCACATGCAGATCGGCCACAGTGTGCTGCACCCGGGAGGTTACGTCTCGGGGCACCTGCACGCTTTCGAGGAATCGTTCTACATCATCTCCGGCGAGGTCTGGCTGCGCATGCTGGGGACTGACGTCACCCTGACGACCGGTGACTTCGGAGTGGTGCCTCTCGGCGTCCCTCATTCATGGCGGAACAACTCCGACTCCCCTGTGCGGTGGCTTCGCATCCGGGCCCCCCAGCCGCGCGACGTCAACGACGCATCCGAGGGTACGTACCGCTGCCATGAGTTCGAGCTGCCCCGGGCGCCCATCCGTCCGCGCTTCGGCCTGCCCAGTGTGCGTCACCTCGGACACTTTTCGGAGGACCAGCTGCCACCTCCCGGCCCAGTCGCAATCCGCGGAACCAACAACTATGCCGTGAAGAACATCTCGCTACGCCTCATGGTGGACGACACCCTGGGCGCCGTCCACCATGTCACGTTCGTCGGGCAGATGGCCGCCGGTCGAGAGATCGCTCGTGACGTCCCACCACCGCACTACCACGCGTTCGAAGAGACCTACTGCTTCGTCGGCGGAAAAGCGCGAGGAGTCCTGGAAGGGAATGAGCATGACATCGAGGCTGGGGACGTCGCTTTTGCAGGAGTCAATGCCACCCATGGCTTCGTGCCTGCGAGCGACGAGCCTCTGCGCTGGATCGAGATCATGGCACCGCGACCACCAAGCCAGGACTCGATGATGTTCGTGAACCAGTGGAAAGCGCTGGCCGACTCGGCCGGCGAAGGAAGTCGCTGATGTCTCGGATGCCATCCATCGGGGTGGCGGGGACCGGGCGCATGGGGAGCGCGGCGACGCTAAGGCTCGTCAACCAAGGATTCAAGGTCACGGTGGCAAACCGGACCGCAGCGGCGTCATCAGACCTGGCCGTTCAGGCCGACTGCTCGCACGCGGAGACTTTTGCGGAGCTGGCTTCGTCAAGTGACGTTGTCCTGGTGCTCACCGCCGGGGAAGACGGGACTCGCGAGACAGTGCTCGGCCCGCACGGACTCCTGGCCAAGCCGAAACCGGGCTCCACCATTCTGATCATGAGCACCGTGACCCCACAGGTCATCCGGGAGCTGGCCGACGCGGCAGCTGACGCCGGAGTAGCCCTGGCGGACGTACCCATCTCAGGCCGTCCCCTCGATCTGTCCCAAGGCGACGTCACACTGCTCGCCGGGGGATCGTCCGAGCTCCTCACGCGGGTGACCCCCGTGCTCGACGCGCTCGGGCACACCGTCATTGTCGGCCCGACTGGGGCAGCAGCCGCCATGAAGCTCGGCGTCAACGCTGTCGTGTTCGGTCTAGTCACCGCCGTCGCCGAGTGCCTCACCCTGGCCTCAGCCTCGGGTGTTGACCCCGAGATCGCCTACGACGTCCTCCGCGCCAGCGCCGTTGCCTCGAACTTCATCGACGTACGCCGGGCGGCTTTCGTCAGTGATCCCCCACCCCCGGTGCAGTTCTCGATGCAGTCGACTCAAGAGACGTTGGAGCTGATCGTCAGGGCGGCGGGTGAGTCCGGCGTGACGCTTCCTCAGACCCTCGCCAACTTGGCCATCGCGCGCGAGGCCGCATCGAGCGGGCTGGCCGACGATGACGTCACGCGACTGGCCCAGTTCTTGAGTCGTCGCAGTCGTCGCTGACCTTTCATTCGCCCCCGAGATCTTCACGAACCCCAATCAGCTCCTACGACGTCCCGGAAGGACGGCCATGATCGAAGCCACGCGTTCCTACGAAGAGGCCCAGGCGCTGAACCTCAAAGTAGTGTCGGACCACTTCCACAACGAAGCGCCGGAGACGGTCGACAAGGCGATCGCGCTGTACGACGACGAGATCACCTGGGAAGGGCCAGCCCGAGGCGTGGTCTACAGGGACCCGGCTCAGATCAAAGAGATGTATCTCGGGATCTACCAGACCATCAAGATGCATTCGCACACCCAGCTCCACCGATTCGCGACCGACGAATGGGTCTTTGACGACTGCATCTACGTCGGAACGATCGTGGACGACAAGATGGTCAATCTTCCCTACCCCGTGGGCACCAAGGTGAGCATGCGTCTTACGCACATCTTCCAGCTCCGTGACGGGCGGATCTGTCGGGAGAACGCCTACGAGATCTGGCGACGGGCCGACGACCCGACAGTCAACGACGACATCCCAGCCGATGCGGTCGTGACCTACTACGACTGACCAGCCGCTGACCACCGGCAGGGCACGTGATCGGGAACCCGCCTCGGCCCGGTGCCACCTGGCACCGTCATGAGGTGGGTT